>JBEIFE010000042.1:0-9597 GCA_040382575.1 Candidatus Sericytochromatia bacterium | reverse complement strand
CGTCGTCCAGCGCGCCGTCGCGAGTCGTGGCCCGTTGCCCATCCTGAGCAATGTCCTGCTCCGGACCGTCGAGGAAGCCCTGATGATCACGGCCACCGATCTCGATGTCGGTATCGAGGTTCGGGTTCCGGCGCGCGTCCAGGTCGAGGGCTCGGTGGCGATCGCCGCCCGTGACCTGTCGGACATCATCGGAAAGCTGCCCAATTCGGATGTTGCGCTCACCGTGGGTGAATCCCATAAGGCCACGCTGAACTGCGCCCGCTCGCGGTTCGTCCTGCCCGTCCAGAACCCCGAGGAATTCCCTCAACTTCCGCGCGCCGAGGCAGATGCCACCCTCATCCAGATCAATGCCAGTGAAATCGTTCGCGGGATCCGCCAGACGGCTTTCGCGGCCGCCAAGGACGACAAGAGCATCATCAGCGGCATGCTGGTGTCCCTACAGGACGGTCGCATGGAGGTCGTGGCCACCGATGGTTACCGTCTCGCATGGCGGACCTGGGATACGGCCTCGCAGGGTTCGTTCCGGGTCATCGTCGCGGCCAGGACCATGAACGAGGTGTCCCGTCTCGTCGCCGGTACCGAGGCCGAACAGCTCACACTGGCACTGGCGCGGAACCAGGTCCTCGTGACTCTGGCAGACCGCTACATGACCCTGCGCACCATTGACGGCAACTTCCCGCAGTACCGGCAGATCATTCCGGCTTCCTTCGGACACGAGATCTTGCTCGATCGGGCGCTTTTCCAGGAGGCCGTCGAACGCATCACGATCATGGCGTCCGAGCGCGAGGGCAAGGTCATCAATCTGCGCTTCGAGACCGGACAGCTCGTCTTGCAGGCTCAGACGACCGATCGCGGTGAGGCCGAGGAAAGTCTGCCCATCGACCACGAGGGGGAGTCCATCGGTATCGCTTTCAACGGTGGGTTCCTGCTGGATGCCCTCAAGGCCCTCGAGGGGGAGACGGTTCGCTTCCAGGTCAGCGGTCCGCTCCAGCCTGCTTGCATCGAAAGCCTCGAAGATCCCACCTATCACTGCCTCCTGATGCCCATCCGCAGCTAGGATGTTCCTTCGGACGCTGGAGCTCGAGCGGTTTCGCAATCACGAGGCCCTCGAGCTCACGCTCGATCGTCACAAGGTCCTGTTCCTCGGGGACAATGCCCAGGGCAAGACCAATCTGCTCGAGGCGATCGCCCTTCTGGGGCTCGGTCAGAGTCCTTTTGCCAGTCGAGATGCCGAACTCGTTCGCTTCGGTGCCGATGATGCGTATCTTCACGCTTCCGTCGAGCGCCTCCAGGGTCCCGTCCAGATCGATATGGGTTTCAGGACCCAGGCCCGGCGCGTCGTTCGCCTCAATGGTCTGGCCATCAGGCGATTCGCCGATCTGGTAGGACAGGTCGCCGTCGTGCTCTTCGCCAGTCCGGATCTGCAACTGGTCAAGGGAGGACCGTCCGAGCGGCGGCGTTACCTCGACGGGATGCTCACGCAGCTCTATCCGGCCTATTACCAGGCCCTGCAGGACTATCAGCATGTCCTCACGCAGCGGAACACCGTTCTCCGGCAGATCCAGGAAGGGGCCAGTCCTTCGATGCTGGACCCCTGGGACCTGGCACTTGCGGCCCATGCCACCCTTCTGGGTTCCAGGCGCGAGGAACTCGTCCGGGATCTGGCTCCCCGAGCTCAGCGTTGGCATGCCGCGATCGCCAGACGCGACGAGGTCCTCGAACTCGTCTGGCAACCGTCGGTCTCGACTGGAAGCGGTTCATGGTCCGAGCGAATGCTCGCAGAACTCGAACAGGGTCGTGCGCGGGACATCGCGCGGGGGCAGACGACCGTGGGGCCTCATCGCGACGATTGTCTCCTGCGGCTCGAAGATCGAGAAGCCCGCACCTTCGCCTCCCAGGGTCAACAGCGGACCATCGTCCTCGCGCTGAAGCTCGCCGAACTCGAGGTATTCACCGAGCGGATCGAGGAGCCCCCGCTGTTGCTGCTGGACGACGTACTCGCGGAACTGGACATCCGGCGCCAGAATGCCCTGCTCGCGGCGATCGGTCCCGAGGTCCAGACTTTCGTCACCAGCACGCATCTGAGTGACTTTGCGGCGGACTGGATCGATGCTGCCAGCATCCACATGGTGCACAGGGGACGGGTCGAACCCTTCAGGAGCCTTTCTTGAACTCCCCGTTCCGAGAGGCGCTCAAAGATGGATCCCCGGTTGATCCACCTGACCCCGCTCGATCCGGGCAAAGACCAGCGCTCTGACCTCGCTGGCGCCGCCTTCTCGAAGCGCCTTGCAGGCGGCTTCCAGGGTACTTCCCGAGCAGAAGATGCCATCCACCAGCAGGATCCGCTTGCCCACGACGATCTTGTCCTGGCTCGTGCGCATGTGGCCTTCGGAATCCCTCGGACGTTCGCTGTACTCCGAGATCAGGCCCTGTCGGGCGAGTACACCGTTCATGCGCGGGATCCCTGAAAGCTGGCTGATCCAGTCCACCAGCAGGCTGGCGGGGTCGTAATCCGTCAGGAGTCGGCTCGAGGGAACGGGGACGATCAGATCGGACTGACGCAGGTCCGGGATCGTCTCGAGAAAGGCCTGGGCCCATCTGGCCAGACTGTCCACCAGGTACCACTGCTTGCGGTACTGGTAGCGGTAGATCGCTTCACCCAGCAAGGTCCGGCCACCGTCGGGCTGGTTGTAGTTCTCGATGGCGTAGCCGCTGTCCCAGCTTCCTTGCAGGCCGATCATTCCGGGCTCCTCTCGTCGACGTGACCTTCCCTGATGTTAGGCGAGTCAGGGGACGCGAGGTTCGTGTCGTCTGGACGAAGGAAGTGGTCGGTAGGAGTCAGGCCCTACCCCAGGTCGTCGTGGGCAAGGTCAGGTGAAAGCTCGCCCCGCGGGGCTCCAGGGGGGCATGTCCGAACAATCCACCCCGCAGGGTCGCCATGCGCTTGACCGTGGCCAGCCCTCCCCGTTCGCGCAAGGTGAACGATCGCAGATCGGCATCCAGCCCTGGCCCGTCATCGATCACGTAAAAGGTGATCCACCCATCGGAGACGGCAGCCGAGAGCTGGATGCGCGTTCCTGGCGAGGTGTGGGTCAGAGCATTGTCGAGCAGGTGGGAGAGCATGCTTTCGAGTTCGCGATCTTGCACGGTGAGTCGGGTCGGTTCGGTGGCGGTCGACCAGGCGAGCTCCAGGCCCCTGGCAGCGAAGCGTACCCCGTATCGCCGATGCAGACGCTCCAGCACGTGGTCGGGGTTGCAGCCGCGCTCGGCAGGGCTTTCCAGACTCTGTTTCACCCAGGCCAGCTTTTCCCTCAGGAACGTGGAAATGAACTGCACCTGGCGGTCGATGGCGGTGACGTGACGGGAGAGTTCGGGCTGTCCTTCCGTCAGGCGCTCGATCTCCTCGTTGGCCAGGGAGATGGCCTGCGTCGCGTTGCGCAGATCGTGCACGATCTGGCGGATCAGGGCCTCTCGCTCGCGGGCCAGTTCGCTGGCCACGATGGCGGCACTGCGAGCGGCCGTCTCGTCTTCGACCAGGGTCTGGTTTTCGATGGCTATCGCCAGCAGTTCCGCGATCCCCATGACGAGTTCCTCGTCTTCCGTCGACCAGAACTGCGTGCCATGCGCTTCACGGAGGACCAGGATTCCACGGGGTTGACCGATGCGTCCAAGGGGCACGATGAAAGCTCGTCCGATGCCACCGGGTGCATGGCTCGCGAAGTCCTCGTCATCTTCCGGGAGCTGCCGGGGTAACCCCTCGAGCATGCGGTCCCGGAGCCAGATTTCCCATCCGGGATCCGGTCGGCTCGAGGTGAAATCGAGGTGAGCGACCCTCTCGAGATCCCGGTCACCGGTATCGAGAAAGATCTCGACGCAACCGGGCTGCAGGACCTGCCAGACGACATCCACCGCTTCTTGCAGAACCTCGGTCAACGATAGGCCTGCCTCCAGGACCCGGGCCACCTTGAAGAAGACTTCCGACCGCTGACGTAACCGGATCTCGCTCTCCAGTCGATGCTGGCGCGTGCGGGTGCGGTCGATGAGCCTTTGCAGCATGTCCAGGACCACATGCGCTTCCGGGATCCCCCGATGCATCTCGAAGATCCGGGACGCACGGTCGATCAGGGCCCGGAACTCGGCAGGTCCGCACGATTCGTCCTCGGAGAGGCGAATGGCATCCAGGATCAGGTTGAGCGGCGTATCGGACATCGGCGTCATTCTGGCATCGCGATCGCCTCGCGTCCATGACGCTTGACAGTCCGGGGGGCTCTCGGGTTCCCATGACGACCATGCGCGCTCGAACGTGGTGGTTGTTGCTGCTTCTCGCGACCGGCATTCCCTGCGTGATCGGGATACCGGCCGGCTGGGATCGACTGGTCGATTTCCGGTCGAGTCTATCCGTCATGCCGGGCTTGCGCGACATGCCCATCCTTCAGGGTTTCGCGACGGCCGCCCTGATGTCCGCATATGGGTCGTACCGCCTGATCTGCTTGCCCGTCGCACTCGCCGGAACGTGGGTGGCGGCCTGGCGGATGCCCTGCTGGGGGCTGGCCCTGGCCTGGCTGGCACTCGGACCGGCCCTGGCGATGCAGGTCTACCTGGTCGGGGTCCTGCACTGGCTCCGCGGGGGGGCCACTCCCCTGCGGGTCGTGCTCTCGCTTCTCGTGCTCTGGCTCGCGACCGGCATCCTCGTCTTCGTCGGCTATGCCGTCGGTCGCATGGTCCGCATGGCACTCCGTCTTCCCGATGTTCCCCTTTCCCTGGAGGATCCCGCGTGAGCCTGACCGCTCTTTCTCCCCTCGATGGTCGTTACCATGCTCAGGTGCGCGTCCTGTCGGAGTACTTTTCCGAGTTCGCCCTGCATCGCTACCGCTTGCTCGTGGAGGTCGAGTACCTCATCGCCCAGATCGGTGTGCTGGGACTGGCCGAATCGCTCGATCCCCTGGCCTTCGAGCGTCTGCGCTCGCTGTATGCCACCTTCGACCCCGAGGATGCTGCTGGCGTCCGGGAACGGGAGCGTCGGACCAACCACGACGTCAAGGCGCTCGAGTACCACTTCAAGGACCGTCTCCGTCAGCTCGGCGGATTCGATCCACTCATCGAGCGTGTCCATTTCGGGATCACCAGCGAGGACGTCAACAACCTGGCCTACTCCCTGATGCTCCGGGACGCCTGGAAAGACGTCCTCGTGCCGGTGCTGGCCGAGTTGATCGAGAGTCTCACGGGGCTGGCCGAACGGACGGGCGATCTCCCGATGCTCGCTCTGACCCACGGGCAACCGGCCAGTCCCACCACCGTGGGCAAGGAACTGGGAGTCTTCCTTACCCGCCTGGACGGTGAACTGGCCGACCTGCTCGATTTCCGCTTCAGTGGCAAGTTCAGCGGGGCCACGGGAACGTACGGAGCCCTGGGCGCCGCGCATCCCGAGGTCGACTGGGTTGCCTTCGCCGGGCGCTTCGTCTCGGATCTGGGCCTGGTTCCGGCGCTCATCACCACGCAGATCGAGCCCCACGATGGCATCGCGGCATTTCTGGACGGTCTGCGGCGGATCGACCACATCCTGATCGACCTCGCGCAGGACATCTGGCGCTACGTCTCGGATGGAGTCTTCCGCTCCCGGGTCGTCGCCGGTGAGATCGGGTCGAGCACCATGCCCCACAAGGTGAACCCGATCGATTTCGAGAACGCCGAGGGGAATCTGGGTCTCGCAAATGCCCTGATGACCTTCATGGGCGAGAAGCTCACTCGAAGTCGGCTCCAGCGCGATCTCAGCGACTCGACCGTCCTTCGAAACCTGGGAGTGGCGCTCGGACACGTTCTGCTGGGCTTCCGGAGTATCCGCAAGGGCCTCGACAAGCTTGAGGTGGATCGCGACATGCTCGCGCGGGATCTGGCCGATCATCCCGAGGTGCTCGCCGAGCCCTACCAGACCATTCTCCGAGCTGCAGGCTATCCGGAACCCTACGAGCGCCTCAAGGAGGCCACGCGCGGGGGGCGGGTTACCCTGGACGACCTGCATGCGCTGGTCGACAGGCTGGAGGTTTCACCGGAACTGGCCGCAAGGCTCAAGGCCCTCACGCCAGCAGGCTACGTGGGTGTCGCTCCTCGCCTGGCGAGCATGGCCGTCGAGGTCGCCCGGAAGCTCCTGGAGCGCATGCGCGATTGATCGTGCCGTCTCAGGGTTGAGGAGTCGCGGTCTGGGCTCCTCGATTCAGAGGCAGCTTGCGATCCTTCCATTCCCGGAAGCCGCCCTTCAGGGCGTGCACGTTCTTGAAACCGTATTTGTCGATCAGGGTCGTCGCCGCACCGGCGCTCAGATGTTCGTCCACTCAGGTACAGTACAGGACGATCGGCCGGTTCAGAGGCAGTTCCTTGTGCCGGGAATCGACCTCGTGGCTCGGCAGCGAGTGCGCTCCGGGAATGTGCTCGTTCGCGAATTCACCGGCGCTCCGGACGTCGACCCAGTAGGCGTCGCGAAGCGCCCGTGCGCTGTCGATGGTCATGCGTGGCGCATGGTCCGGGGCAGGGGTCGGAACCGTTGTCACCGCGGCCATACCGGGAGACATGCCACGTTCGGCCAGCTGCACCAGTCGATCCCGGAGGGGCGACGGGATGCAGGCGACGAACGTGCCCACCACGATCACGGTGGCGACCACGCCACCCGGAATGAACCACCACGGTAAGGATTTATCGGTGTCTCGCATGCGTGGCATCATAGCTCCCCCACCCGTGCTCGACCAGATCTCCCGTTGTCTAGAAAGTCATCGCGGGGTACAAGATACCCATGCGTCGGTCGAGAGACCTTCCCACTCCTCACGATCTGGACTGTCCATGAAAGTTTCGCGAGCTGCCACCACTTCTCGACTGGATGCGGGCGTCATCCTGATCGTCGTTTTCAAGGCCTTCCTCGGCGTCCTGTACGTCGCCGTGGGCATCGGGGCGTTTTCGCTGCTCGATCGGAACATCGAGGCTGTCCTTGTCCAGCTCGTCGATACCATCTCCCTCGACCGGGATTCGCACCTCGTCGAATCCGCGTTCAAGCTCTTGCCGATGGTCACGCCGAGTCTGCTCAGGAACATCGCCATCGGGACGCTCGCCTATGGCACGATCGAGTTCATCCAGGCCTTCGGTCTCTATTACCGCAAGCTGTGGGCGGAGTGGTTGATCATCGTCTTCACGATCCTGCTGATCCCGGTCGAGCTGTACGAGATTTACAAGCACGCCACTCCGGTCAAGTTCGTCGTGCTGGCGCTCAACCTCGTGATCGTGGCTTACCTCTGGAAGCGACAGCGTGCGGCCGAAGCGGCCCATGCCGCCATGGTCTCGGGTGGGGCGACGTCCGCCGCGAATCCGCTTGATTTCAGCCAAAGTTAGATCAATCTTTCCTGCCTGTTTACCTGATCGATCCCTGGAATGCCCGATAACCCCTACGAAAGGGGTACCACGCGCATGCTGGGCGTTATCGGGACAAGGCTTTTCGGAAGGAACCGGGTGGCAACCGAGCCACCGGCCGGTCCTGCCGTGCCCGGATCACCGGCTCGTCCGTCCACGACGGTTCGTCCCGGGCAGCGACAGGATGCCCTCATCCGATCCAACCAGCTCCTGAGCGATCGCCTCAACCGATCCCGTACGGCCCTCGAGCAGGTCCGCACCACCTTCGACGATCCCGCTACCTCGACGTTCGGTCGGGGAACCTCGGTCGCTCACGCGGCCCGCGAACTGGGTTCGACCCTGCGCTCCGTCGACGAGCTCGACACCCAGCTCGGTCAGGCGCTCGGCGGAACCACGGCTTATCGCGCCACCCTCGGAAGCACCACCGGTCGCACCCTCGTGAATGGGACGCGCGCCACGGCTCGCGTCCTGACGCCTGCGGCCGAGACGGCGGGGGCCATCGCCGATCTGGCCAAGGCTCAGGCTCAGGCTGCCCGGGACTTCTCGGACTGGCAGCGCGTGATCTCCGATCCGTCTGCGACTTCCTCGGCCCGCCTGGCCGCCACGGCCCGGGCCACCCAGAGCGCCTCGAAGCTCGTGACCCAGCAGCACGCGACGCTCTCGGCCATCCGGTCCGCTGATGCCAGCTACCTCCAGAATCCGACGTATGCCAAGATCCAGCGCTCGATGTCCGACTCTCGAGCCATGCAGGCCATCGGGCGTCTGAATGGCCGCGCGGTGCAGGCCGCCGCTGTCATCGGGACGGCCGCCGGGGCGATCCTGGGTGCCGTGACCCTTCCCACGGCCTTCCTGGGCGTGCAGACCACCTACCAGAAGCTCGCCACCACCCTGGCCGATCCCACCTCGACCCGGGACCAGGATCTGGGGGCGATCGCCGATTTCTCGCGGGCCACCGCCACCACGGTCCAGGGGATGGCCGGGTTGCAGTCCAGTATCGTGGCGCTGTCCGACATGTCACCGCTCTCGGGGTTCCTGGGCCGGACGATCGCGCAGCCCGGCTCGGTACTCGCCCAGCTGGGCAACGGGGTATCCTCCGCATTCCGGGTCCTCGGTCCCGTGGCCGATGTCGGTTTGTTCGTCGCCGATGCCGTCAAGCTGCGCACGGTGTTCTCCGACCCGGCCACGTCCGGCTGGGATCGGTTCCGCTCGGTCCTGGCCGTGGGCCTCGACGTTCTCAAGATCGGTTCCTGGCTGATGCCCCAGACGGCCATGCTCCGGGTGGCCACGCTCGGCCTCTCCACGGCTCAGCTGCTTCTGGCGGCCTCGGACTTCGCCCGCCTGCTCGGGCCCTCGGTGAAGACCTGGACCCAGACCGTCTCGGACGCGGTCCGCGACCCCGGAGCCGCCCTGCGCGCCAGCGGTCAGGCCGTGGTGTCGGGAGCCCTCTGGGCGTCCTCGAAGGTCGTGCAGGCTGCCGATGGACTGGCCTGGAGCGTCACGCATCCTGGCGAGGCCGTGGCGCTCGCCGGGAACCGGTTGCACCAGGCCGGGACCTCGCTGGGCCGGTTCTTCGGGGTGATGCGGGATTCCGCGGCCGTGGTGAATGGGCAGTCTCCCCCTCCGGAGGCGCAGCCTCCCATCCAGACCCTCCCACCGGCACAGCCGAGCCCCCTCCTGCCGGGGATGGCCCCGGTTCTCGAACAGGCGCCCGTACCGGCCATGCCCTGAGCGCTCGTCCCCGGAATCCACCGGCAGGCGGCCCTGCTGGCCGTGGTAGGATGCTCGTGGAACGATGCTCCGGAGTCAGGTGATGCGCATCCTCAAGCAGAAGATCAGCATCCCCATCCGGGAGGACCGTCCGTCCTGGCCGCGTCCCGGGCTGGATGCGCTGCTGAAAGCCCAACGGCCCATGCTCGTGGTCGCCCCGGCCGGCTTCGGTAAGACCTCGTGGCTGTCGCAGGCACGATCCCGAACCCCTCTGGCATGGCTCACGCTCGAACCGGAGGAGGCTGACCTCGACCGCTTCCTCGGTCATGCGATCGCCTCGTTGCAACATGCGCTCCCGGGATTTCGCACCGAGGCCCGGGAGATGCTCGACCGGGCGCGCGAGATGGATGGGGCGCGTGCGGTGCTCGAGACCCTGATCGCCGACCTCGACGAGCAGGTCGATTCTCCGCTCATCTGGGTCCTCGACGGCTATCATCG
>JBEIFE010000041.1:0-9701 GCA_040382575.1 Candidatus Sericytochromatia bacterium | reverse complement strand
GGGAAGTGCCAGCCGGACCGACGTTCCCGCCGCTCCGACTGACGCATCAGGAACTTCGTTTCGGGTGAATCAACAGAATTGGCCTGCCTGGCTTCTACGGGCAGGCCTTTTTTGTTTCGCTGGTTCATACGCCTCGCCGTGTCGTATAGAAGATACAAATTCTTGCTGACCTGGTTTTCGGGTTTCAGGTCAAGCAGGTATCAGCGCTTGACGATAGGGCCCTTCAACTTTTTCGTTGCGAGGTTCCTGGAGCCCTTGGGACGCCCACCCTTTACGCCGTTTGCCCGTGCGGCGGCAGCCTTCAGCTCGGTTCTCGCGCTGCCCGCCTTCTTGCCGATGGCACGCCGAATGATGTCACCGAAGGCCCGGGTGACGAGCGTGAGCGTCGAGAGATCCAGATCACGTGACTCCCAGCGGATTCCCTCGCCCTGGGCGAACAGGTCCGCCTCCATCAGTTGCTCGGGGGTTGCCCCATCAAGCTCGGGGATTTTCGTCACGGGGATGCCGAAGCTCTCCCCGCTGACCAGGCGGATGAAGTACTCCGCCCGCTCGGAATTGTAGTTGACCGAGGCGGCGAAAGGATCGGTCTTGCGGTGCTCCTCGCCGCGCTTCACGGCAGCCTCGAAGCGTGCGTCGAAGTCGTCTGGGCCCTGTGACTTTGATGCAGTCCCCATGAAACCTCTTCACGGCCCGTTCTTCGGGTTGTCGCCCCTGACGACGTGGGCATGCGCGTGAGGGTGCTCATCGCGGTACAGGATGTGGATGATCAGGCCATCGGCCTTCACTCCGGTGCGTATCTTGATCCTGGTCACGTATTGGGCATCCTTCAATTGAATTCACTATACCCAATATGTTGGGTTTTGCAATTGTCGTTTGGTCCCTGGGAAACGGCGAAAAAGTGCCAACCGTCTCCAGGTTGGAAACCCGGGCGGGACGGTCGGCAAGACGGTCTTTGCCCCGGGATCCTTCAGAAGAATCAGGTTGAACTTGACGCCTACACGCTCCGGGACGACGCCGACGTCCTGCCCGCCGTCGCCGAGGTCCGTCCCGATGACGTGGTCCGTACGGGGATCCACGTCAGCAACAGCCGTGATCTCGATGGCTTCGACGAGAGCCAGTGCGAGCATCGTTTTCTCACCGGTTCTGGCAGTTAGGGCGGCCGACCAGATGAGTAAGGACGCTGGCCGACTTGCTATGCTGAGGTCTGAAGGGGCAGGGCCACGCTCAGAGGAGGTCATCTTTACGCTCACCATTGAACTCGAGCAGGAAGAAGACGGTCGCTGGATCGCCGAGGTGATGGACTTCCCGGGTGTCATGGCTTTCGGGCAGAACCGCGAGGAGGCTTTCACCAGAGTTCAGGCCATTGCGTTCCAAGTTCTCGCTGATAGGTTGGAGCATGGCGAACTCGCGGGGGAGACGACCATCTCCTTCCAGGCAACATGAGTCAGTGGCCCTCGACAAGGGCCAAGCGGGTTCTTGAGGCTCTGTATCGCCTCGGATGGCGGGTCAAGCGCTCAGCTGGTGGTTCTCATCGCGTGCTTGCCCGCAATTGCTTTTCTCCCCTGAAAGGTAGACACGCGTTCCTCAGGCCGGATCGGGCATGAGAATCCAACCATCTGAAACCCACCTCTGGATCAGGACACAGACTCATCACGGGCAAAGAACAAGATGCTGCCCTTAGCAACGCCGTGGGCGACATTTCGCATGACGTTGCGCGCGCGTCCCGGCGACCACCC
The DNA here is from genome assembly GCA_040382575.1 of Candidatus Sericytochromatia bacterium. GTDB lineage: Bacteria > Cyanobacteriota > Sericytochromatia > S15B-MN24 > UBA4093 > JAYKJE01. The sequence goes on along the minus strand of JBEIFE010000041.1, from coordinate 7,965 downwards.
TCTACCCGCCACCTGCGCGGCTGCGGCAACAGGGTGCCTTCAATGGCGTACCACAACCATTTGACGGCATGCTGCTCACGATCGCGGGCGCTCATGCAAAACTGCCCTTCCCTGATAGCGGGTCAGAGAACCTTCCCGACCACGTGGCCACGCCACGCGATCTCGTCCAGAGCCGTCGCGACCTGTTCCTGCTTCCCCCTTCAAGGCTGACGCCCGGACAGTCCTACTCGGGGTTCGATGGTTGATCTTTCACCGAACTGGCGCCCGATGGTTTCATGAATTGAAATCTAATCCGAGGCATGCTGGTGGTCTGTTGACCGATCCACAGGAGGAAGCCATGCCCCCCGAAGAATTCGCAGCTCTCCAGCGCATGATCGTCCCGCCCCGACCGCCTGCAACGGTCGAGCCATCAACCGCTCAGCCCGGAGATAGCTCCGCGTTCCCCGATCCATTCATCGAATGCGAGGAACCCATCGACGACACGCCCGAGATATTCTCCACGAGAGACCTCCTCGAGATCATGGGCTGCCCGGACTTCATGGCCGACATGATCGTCTCAGGCCAGCTGCCCTTCGACCCCGAGTTGTGGGGTATCGACTGATTCCCACCGGCCGGACCGGTCCCCTCGCCGACCACGTCGTCGAAATGAACCGGACCGGCCATCTCCTCGAGCCCCATCCAGGCCAGCCCCAGCGGAACGGCGAGGGCCGAGAGGCGCGCCTCGAGCGAGACCCGGTGGTGCTCCGCCCCCGGTCTCACGCCGGCCTCGTCCCGCCCGGGGGGCAATCCCGCGATCGCCCCCAGTCCGACCCACACCTGCTCGCCCCCCCGTGCCTGCCAGGGGGCCCCGGCGATCCGCGCCCGGGCCGCCCTGACCACGGCCCGGGCGATCTCATCGAGCCCCTCTTCACCCAGGATGACGGGATCGAGCCCCACGGTCTGCGCGAGCTCGTGCCCGGCCCGCTCGCGCGCGAGAGAAGGTCTCCCTGTCACCTCCCGCACGAGGTCGGCATCGAGGGCCCCCAGCCACGTCAGGGCCGACTCGGTCGTCCCCATCCGCGGGAACACGGGCAGCGTCCTGCCCAGCACCGTGACGTGTCGCATCAGGGTGTCCACGGGCGTCGCGAGCGCCCCCACCCACACGAGCCGCTCCGCCTCGAGGCGCTCCATGGCGAAGGCCGCCGGATCGTGCAAGGCCCGGGGCTCGACGACGCCCCGCTCGATCCAGCTGGCCTCGGTCGAGGTCGAGCCACAATCGATCATCCAGCCCGTCGGGTCTGGACCCTGCATGGTCTCGAGCCAGCGCAGCCCCACGTGGGCACTCGCGCGCGGCGAGGCAGCCACGAAGCGCCACCAGGCGCCGGGACGGTCGAGAGCTGACGCCCACGGCGGGACGAGGGCCCCGTCGATCCCCAGCAACCGGGCCCCCTCCCCCCCGCACGCAGCCGCCAGGCGGCGGGCCTGCTCGACGCTGGCCTCCAGCGTGGGATGCGCCATCGCGGCGGTACTCGCGACCACGGTCCGGTCGGCTTCCTCCCAGCCGAGCTCGCCAAGAAACCTTCCCGTGGCGATCGCCGCCCCCCGTTCGAGGCGATCGGCCTGGTCCTCCCCCTCGAGGACGGGCACGGCCCGGACGCTCGTCCGGACGCACACACCCTGCCAGCCCGCCTCGATCGCGACCAGCTTCACCCGGCCCAGACCGAGCTCGAGTCCGAGGCTCCTCAGCATCCTTCACGCGGTCCGCGTGCGGCGGAGGCCCAGGCGGCTCGCTCGGACTCGTCTCCTCCGGCAGGGAGCGCGGCGAGTTGCCGGAGGGCCAGGAGCTCGGCCGCCTCGAGCTGGACGCCGCGCCGTCGCAGCGTGGCCTCGAGATCGCCCTGCAGCGACGGGTCTTGCACGAGTTCACGGGCGATCGCCACCAGGATGGACGGTTCTGCCACGGGACACCTCCTTTTTCCGGCGAGCCCGCCTCCCGCCCTCCGGAAGACCTGGCTGCCGGCACCATCCTGAGGTCTCCGAGCCCGCCCTGACCATCCCTGAGAGCCAGGCTTCATGTGCCTGGAGCCCCCGCGACATCTCCCCGCAACGTTCGGTGCAGACCCTCGAAAGGTCACACCGAGGGGAGGTGGTCATGTCCAGGCTCTGGCCCGCGCTCATCGTCACGGGACTCGCCGCGATCACGGGGGGCTGCGCGATCGCCCCGGCCCTGTTCCCGGTCTCGACCCACCACGTCGTCGTGGCTCCGGATAGAGACCTGCCAGCCGTCATCCGGAGCATCGAGGCTCACGGAGGCCGCCAGGTCCAGGTGCTCGCGCATGTCGGGGCCGTGACGTATTCGGGCAAGGCCGTTCCGTCCAGCGCGTTACCATCCGGATCGCTCGGCTGGCGGGACCGTCCCCGGCAGATGCTCTCACGGCCCCGGATGGCCGGAACCCTGGACCTCTCGGCCCCCTCGATTCCACGTCGCGGACCGGAGGGCGAACCCCTGGGCGGCTACCAGTGGAGCCTGGACTCGGCCCGCATCCGGGAAGCCTGGCGCCGGATGCCAGCCCCGGGTGAAGGCGTGAAGGTGGCCGTCCTGGACACGGGAATCGACGTGGACAACCCGGACCTGGCGGACCGGATCGATCTCCGGTCCGCCAGGTCTTTCGTGGGAAGCCCCGAGGACTGGCTGGATCGCAACGGCCACGGGACGCACGTGAGCGGCATCGTGGCGGCGCGTCGCGACGGATACGGGATCGTCGGCGTGGCCCCTTACAGCCGGATCGTTCCTCTGAAGGTCCTCGATGATGAAGGCTGGGGAACGGACTCAGCCGTCCTCGAAGGGCTCGAGTGGGCCCTCACGAGCGGCGCCCGGGTGATCAACCTGTCCCTCTCGGGCCTTCACGACCGCGATGGCGAGGCTTTCACGCTGCGGGCTGCCTATGCCCGGGCGATCGGTCGCCTGCATGACCGGGGGGTCGTGGTGGTCATGGCCTCGGGTAACGAGGGACTCGAACTGACGAGCGGGAGCCCGCTGGTCCTGCCAGCCCAGGCGGGTGAGGGACTGGTCGTGGGGGCGACGGGTCCCGTCGAGGGCCATCATCCGGAGTCCTTCGCGCCTTACACCAACCACGGGGCCGGACTGCTGGATCTCGCGGGCCCGGGGGGGGGGCTGCGTGTCGCACCTGATGGCGCATGGCGAGTCCAGTCTGCCGACCTGGTCCTGAGCACCTGGAGTACCCACGCCCTTTCCCGTACCGAACAGGGAGTCCCTTTCGAGGCTGCCGAGCACCGATACATGGGCGGCACGAGCATGGCCTGTGCCCATGTCTCCGGGGTGGCGGCCCTCTTGCGCGCGGCGTACCCCGAGATCGATGCACGGTGGCTTGAGCGGGCGATCCTGGCAGGGGCGCGTCCCCGGGGTCCACGGGAGCGATTCGGCAGCGGGATCCTGGATGCGGCGCGGGCCCTGGCCGCGCTGGAAAGCGCTTCAGGGGCCATCCCGGGGGATGCGCGGTGATCCATGTCCTAGCGGGTGAAGCTTCCGGCGAGAGACACTGATCCGGAGTCTTCAGCTTCGCGAGGTGATGGCGTGAAACGGGCAATCTGGACCGGTGTGATGGCAGCTCTCGTGGCAGCCTCGGGGCCCGTGCTCGCGGCGGGCGATCCCTATGCCCCCGTGGACGAACTGGTCGCCCGCGAGGCGTACACCATGGCTCGCTTCGCCCTCGAGGACCCGCGTCTGCCCCGGCGGGGTGAGGATGCCCATCGTCACCATTACCTCACGGGGCTCGTGCTGCGGAGCCTGGGCGAGGTCGCGACGGCCAGTCTCGAACTCCGGGCAATCCCTCCGGCCAGTCTATGGTATCCCCGCGGACGTCGGATCCTGGCCGGTTTGTATCGAGCCCAGGGGCAGCATCAGGAGGCGGATGCGTGCATGCGCGAGTGGCTCTTGCAGGCCCAACCCCCCGAGCGCGACCAGGTGCGCATGGAGCTCGCCGACCACCTCTTCACCCGCGGAGAGTTCGAGGCCGCCCGGAAGCTATATCAGGAACAGGTGGATCGAGGTCTCGTCTCGACGCTCGGTGAGCGGGCCGCCTTCAACGTGGGCTGGTGTTACGAACGCCTGGGACTGCCTGCCCGGGCGGTCTTCTCGTGGAAAGCCGCGATCGAGCGCTACCCGCAGAGCAAGCAGGCAGGACCGACCTGGATCACGGTGGCGAACCGGCAGCTGAAGATCGACCGCCCCCTGCTGGCCAGTGACGCTCTGAGCCGGGCAGCCAGGCTGCGTGGCGGGGATGCGGAACTCGAAGCCCGCTCTGCCTTTCTGGCCGCCGAGGGCTATGCCAGCAAGGGCAACTGGGAGCAGGCCGCCACGCTCTACCGGGGGATTTCGCATCCCGCTTGGAAGGAGCCCGCTCTTTATGGACTGGCCTATGCCCAGTGGCAACTCGGCCAGGTCCGCGAAGCGATGACCGGTCTGGAGCGCTGGCTCGAGGTTTATCCGACCAGCCAGGCGCGTCCGGCAGCGAGCCTGGCCCTGGGGCGCATCCTGCTGGATCTGGACCAGGTGGGGCTCGCACGGGCCCGGATCGAGGAAGCGCGGGCCCGTGGTTCGTCCGGAATCCGCGAACAGGCCCAGTTCTTGCTGGCCCAGCTCGATTACCAGGATGGCAAGGCCGATCGATGCCTCGAACGGGCGCGAGAGTTGCTGGCCACCTTCCCGAAGAGCAAGCAACGCGGACGCTACCGCTGGCTGGTCGCCGAGTCCCTCCTTGCCCTGCAGCGACCCGATGAGGCCGTTCGCGAGTACCAGGCCCTGGAACGCGAGAACGATGACCTCGGCTTCCTGGACGGTAAGGGGGATGCCGTCACGTTCCGCATCGGCCTTGCCCAGTTCCGGAACGGGGACCATGCCGCGGCAGCGAACACGCTCAGGGAGATCGCCCGGCGAAGCGCTTACGAGGCGGAAGCCAGCTACTGGTATGCGGAGGCCTGTTACCGCTCGGGTGATCTCACGGGAGCGGCCAGCGCCTACGAGAGTCATCTGAGCCGCTTCCCGTCAGGCGAAAAGGCCGGTGAGGCCGCCTACGGGGCTGGATATGCCCATCTCGGTCTCAAGCAGACCGACCTGGCCATGCGTTCCTTCAAACGCGCGGTCCCGCTCCTGAAAGCCAGGTCTTTCCATCAGGACGCCCAGGTTCAGCTGGCCCGGATCCAGCTCTACACGCGAGACTGGAAAGGAGCCGCGACCACGTTCGATGCGCTTTTCACCAGCCAGCTCGACGAGAAGTTGCTCCCGGAGGTCCTGTACGGCCTCTCCTATGCCGGCTTCCGCGCAGGTGGTTCGTCCGACACCGAAGACCACGCCCGTGAATTCCTGAAGCGTTTCCCTTCTGACGGACGTCGCAACCGCATCCGGGACGTCGCCGCCCAGCTGGCCTTCCAGGGAGGTCGTTACGAGGAGGCGATCGCCCAGCTCGACGGGATTCTCCAGGACTCCGAGGCCACCCGGGACGAACGTCGAGAAGCCCGCTATCGCATTGCGGCAGCCCACTTCAATGCTGGCCATCTCGACCAGGCCCGGGATGGTTACCAGACGCTTCATGACGAGGCCGCCAGTGGCTCTGCCGAGCAGCAGGAGTACGCCCAGTGGCTGGTCCAGGCGCTGCTGGGCAAGGACGACCTCGATGAGGCGCGCAAGCTGGCCACCCGTCACGCCGCCGCCAGCTGGAGCACCGAGGTGCTGGAGCGCATCGCCCGCACCCAGCTGGGCCGCTCGCAGGGGGGCGAGGCCCGTAAGACCCTGATGTTCATCGCCAATCCCACCCTGACGCAGCGCTTCCTCCTGGCCGAGGCCGAATGGCAGGGTGGCGAGCCCGAAGCGGCTCTCAGCCAGCTCGATGCCCTCACGCGAGAGCCCTCACCCGAACAGGCGGCATGGACGAAGCTCTACGTCGAGCGGTCGATTGCCCGGAACCTGCCCGGGGCGGCCATGGAAGCCTGGTGGCGCCTGAGCAAGCTGACCGTTTCTGAAACCGAGCTGGCTCGACTCGGCTACTCGGCTGCGCGCAATGCCGTCCAGAGCGGGCAAGACGAACTGGCACTGCGAACCTTCCGGACCCTGGCGGCACGTCCCGGAATGGCCCCCTCGATGGTCTTCGCCTGCCAGGCGGCCATCGGGAAGATGGCCATGCGGCGCGGGGACTGGAACGAGGCGATCAAGGCACACGGGGCTTGCCTGAAGATCGGCAAGCCCGGTGACACGAAGACCCAGGAGGCCCGGTACTGGCTCGGTTCGGCTCTCGTGGCCGCCCAGCGTCAGAAGGAAGCGATTCCTCATCTCGAAAAGGTCCCGGCCACCGTTCCTCCTGAACTGATGGGCCTGACGTGGCTCAAGCTGGGCGAGGCCTACGAACTCGATCGACGCTGGAAGGAGGCGATCCGCCTCTACAGAAAGCTGGTGGCCCGTCCCGACCTGAAATCGGAAGATCGGGAGACGGCTACCGAGCGCCTCACCTGGATCGATGAGCACGTGACGCGGAGGACCCCATGAGGATGCGCTCCCCGTACCGCTGGTGCGTCGCCGCACTCGTGGCCTTGCAGGTCACTCCAGCCTGGGCTGCCCCTGGCCAGATCCGGAGTGAGGACTCGGCCGCTGACAAGTTGCCCGTGAATCTGCCCCCCGTGATCGTCAAGGGCGAGGAGACCTTTGCGGGGCCCCTCACGCCCGGAAACAAGCTCGCTCCGGACGAAGCCGCCGGGAGCCTTCCCTTCCCGCGTCCACCGCGGCCCGGACTGGTCCTGGACTCGTACCTCTCGCCGGCTCCGGAAGCGGCTTCCCCTTCCCTGCTCCTCCCGGTTGATCGTCTCCCCTCTCCCCTCGAGGAAGTCGGCTCCCTCGCTGCCGGCACGAGTGGCCCTCACCGATATGCCCTGGATCTGACGATGGGCCGGGTGGTCCGCGGCCGGACGACCGGGCTGGACCAGGATGCCATCGTGCTCGGGACGTTGAGGGGCCGGCTCGGTGGAAGCTTTTCCCAGAGCGTCGGAGACTGGTCCCGGTGGGATCTGGACCTTCATGCAGGCTCCGTTCCCGGGAGTACGGGCTCGCTGACGCCGTACCGCGTCGGCCTGATGGCGCGGTCCCAGGACACCCTGATCCGCGATTTCGGGGCGACTTCGGCAGCTCTCATGTCCCGCCTCGACGTCCAGGACGATGCCCTGATGGGGACCGGACAGCTCGAACTCGAGGCTGGACAGGCCCGGGACGTCCTGACGAGTACCGAGCAAGCCCGGTGGTGGGAAGGTCGCTTGAGCTGGGCCCCGGAACAGATCTGGCAAGAGGGCGAACATACACTTGCTCTGCGAACCGATACGGGTTTCCGGGGCAGCACCGGCTCGGGATGGGGCTTCGTCCGGGGTCAGGTCGAGGACCGCTGGCCCGCGGCACCGGGATGGACCCTGGTGGGAGACCTGGCACTCGGCCGCGTCACCGATGAATGGATCGCCGACCCCAGGGTGGCCCTGGAATATGAACCGCGTCCCGACACGCAATTGACGATCCGGGCAGGTGCCTGGCGAGAGTTTCCCTGGTGGGGAGATCTCGTCACCTCGCGGCGATGGTCCGCTCTCGAAACCTCGCTCAGAGATGTCCGGATTCGCGCTGGCACCGAGGTCGAAGGGCGTCAACGACTCGACGATCGCTGGAGCATGGACGGCAAGCTCTCCTATGCCTGGGCGGATGGATGGATGGCCTGGCGTCTGAGCGACCCCACCAATGGCCTCTGGAGTCCGTTCCACGTGGGTGAGGGTTCCAGCAATGGCCAGGGCGTACTCCGGGGTGAGGCCAGGGCCACCTACCTGGCGTGGGAGGGCGCTCCGCACGTCTTCCGGTACCGTTTTCGCTCGGTCCAGCCCCTGGGCGAGTTGTGGCAAGAACTCTCGCTGGGGCATGAGAGCCGATGGTGGGATGATAGATTG
>JBEIFE010000040.1:0-9874 GCA_040382575.1 Candidatus Sericytochromatia bacterium | reverse complement strand
GCCGCCAGGGAGGGGGCCCGCGTGGTCGGAGTCGATGCGGCACCGAGCGGTGTCGCTTTCGCGCGCAGGCGTTTCGCCGAGGAAGGTCTCTCGGGTGATCTGAGAGTGGGGGATTTCACCGACCTGCCTTTTCCTGATGCCTCGGTGGACATGGCGATCAACCGACAGGCCTTGACCCAGGTGAGTCACGAACGAGCCCGAAAGGCCGTGGCAGAGATCCATCGCTGCCTCCTGCCTGGTGGCGTGTTCTGGTCCAACATGTTCTCGGATCGAACGTTTCACGATGGACGCTCTCTGGGGGATGGCCTGTGGGGCGACATCATGAAGGGGAAGTTACGCGGCGTCGGGCAGACCGCTTTCCACGCCAAGGAAGACCTGCTTGCGATGTACGGCCCAGGCTGGGAAATCGTGGAGCTGATCCATCAGGAATGCACCCTCTTCGAGATGGACGAACCGGACGGCTACCCTTACGCCGAGTGGTTCGTCATCGCGCGCAAGCGGGCCTGAAGCCGGACGACGCATGAGAGTACTGGTGGTAGGAACAGGATTCGAAGGCATCCATGCCGCGTACCGGCTATCGCGGGATCCACGGTTCCAGATCGAGATGATCGATCCATCCCCCGTCTTCGGTGGGATCATGGCCAGCCCCTTGCATAGGGGCGTGGCACTTGACCTGGGCTGCCAGGTGCTGGACAACTTCGACCCCGAGATCTCGCATGCCATCCAGGACCTGTGTCAGGGAAGGATTCGCGTTCTTGACCTGGGCTATGCGAGCACCATCCACGGTCAGATGAGCCCGGTCATGTCCGTACCGGACCTTTCAAGCCAGCCTCCGGAGGTGGTGAAGGCCCTGTTGCGCGAGGTGGAGGAAGCAGCCAGCACAGCACCCGTGACCGATTCGCTCCGGACCTATTGCCAGACCCGATGGGGCACGACCGCCGCAGACTTGCTGGAAACCGTGAGCCTCAAGGTGTTCGGGATGCCCTCGGCGGATCTGGACGGCCTGACCTCGATGTACTTGGGACTGAAGCGAATCCGTCTCGGTGACGACGAGCGCTCGCTCGCCTTGAAGCAACAGAGTGAGGTGCTCCAGGACCGGGTGGCCGTCCCCAGGGCCGCGGTGGGTACCTTTTACCGCGATGCTCAGTCCAGATTCCCTGGCCACAACCTGCATCCGATGCCGCTCAGTTTCAGGAGCTTTTGCGACAGTGCGCGGGAGGTCCTGATCAGACAGGGGGTCAGCATCCGCCTGGGTACCGGCGTGAGCGAGATGACGTCCCAGGGGCCGGTCCAGGTCACCCTCACTCTCCCGCAGAAGGGAACGGAAACACCTGAGCCCTACGATCTCGTCGTGTGGTCGGGGCGCCTGCATGTCCTGGAAAGCCTCGCCCTGGGTGAATCCCGGCTGTCAGACCACATCTCTCCGATGGGCTTCCACCTGGTCTATCATTTTGCGGACGAGGCTCAGTTCTCGGAATATGGCTATGCCCAGAACTACGACCGGGAGACGGTTTTCTTTCGCTGGAGCTCGATGGGCAACTACACGGCCCAGAGAACGGAAACGGGCCAATCCTTCTGCTGCACGGAGGTACCCGATCATGGCAATTGTGACGAGATCGCCGTGAATGCGGATGACCTCTGGGAGGAACTGCGGACAGCCGGACTGGTGAAAGGTCGACACGATGGACGGCCGCACCATATTCACGCGCGCCGCTGCATCCTCCGTTATCTGCCGGGCTTCTCGACAGCCGCAACCGGGGTGATGAAGAGACTGAACCACGAACATCCTGGAATCGTCTTCAACCACCCGGGTGTCTTCGGTCGCGTGAACGGCGCTTACAGGCTCCAGGAGGCTCTGGAGGCTCGGATGGCCCATCTCGGGATGTGACGGGGGGATGTTTGCATGCCAACGGTGACCAGAGAGCATGTCACCGAGGTCCTCCGGGACCTCGGAATCGAACCGGGCGACCACCTCATGGTCCACAGTGCGCTGCTTCCGCTCGGTCGCCCGGCGGAAGGGATTCGCACGTACCTGGATCCCTTGCTGGAGGCCGTGGGTGCCGCTGGAACCCTGGTAGCCCCTACGTTCACCTTCTCGTTCATCCAGGCGGGTCACTACGACGTGACCGATACCGCCTCGGTCGGGATGGGGGCCCTGTCGGAAGCCATCCGTCTTCACCCCGAGGCCCTGCGGACACCGCACCCCATCCAGTCCCTGGCAGCCATCGGCGGCATGGCGCCTCACCTGGCGTCCTGTCGCACCCTCTCGGCCTACGGAGATGGATCGGCCTTCGATGTGCTCGCTCGCTCCGAGGCCAAGATCCTGCTGCTGGGTGCTGAGCCGAGACACATCTCGCACACCCACCTCTCGGAAGAGCGGGCCCGCGTCCCCTACCGTTTCGACAAGCGTGTGCCCGGCACGGCCCGCCTCTCGGCTGCGGAAGCACCCGAATCGGGCGTGTGGCATTTCTATGCCCGGTATCTGGATGTGCCGATTGTACTGGCCAGGGAAAATGAGCTCGTGGAGACCTTGATAATCAGAGGAAACTGGCGAGTCGCCAGCCTCAACGGCGTGCTTGTCTATGCGGGTTCTTGCCGCGATTACTGCGAGCTGGCAGACGAGCGCCTGGCCGTTGCCCCTTACGGGTTGCTATCGGCCCCGGATGACGTCAAAGCTTTTTGCAAGGGAGTTCGAGATGAGGGGCTACGCGAGAGCCTTGGGTGACTTCGCGGACGAGGCACTCTTTCACCTGGCCGGAGAAGTCCCGGATCACGTCGTCCTGACAGCCGCAGGTGAAGACTGGTCGGCGCTGAAGTTGCGGGATCTCGTCGAGACGTGCGTGGGCGAGCTCCTGGCAGGCGGGGTGACTCCCGGTGACCGGATCGCCACGCTGATGCCCAATTCCCCCGAGATGCTGGTCGCCACACTCGCCGTCTTCCGGGTCGGGGGGGTGCTGGTCCCGATAAACGTGCGCAACCACGAATCGGATACCCACCATATCCTGGAACAGGCCGGAGCCCGGGTCGTCCTGACCCGGGGCCCGGTACAGGGCCTCCCGAGGGGCCTCCGCACGGTCGACCTGTCCCCGTGGATGTCCAGCCAGGCCCCGCCCTCGCTTGCCGCACGAGCCGACGGTGATCGGTTCGCCCCGACCGTCCGCCACCCGGACGACCTGGCGGTCCTGTTCTACACGTCGGGCTCGACTGGCCGACCCAAGGGGGTCATGATCACGCATCGTGCCCTGATGCACGGCATCGACAGCGTCTGCACTTACCTGCCCCTGGGGCCTACGGATCGACTGGGGGCCGTCCTGCCCATGACCTTCGATGCGGGCCTCAATGCCGTCCTTTCCGGCCTCCATGCGGGGGCCACGATCGTGCTGCTGTCCTACGTCTTCCCGCGGAGCCTGGCGGACGACCTGGCACGCCTCGACGTGACGGGCATGGTGGCGGTGCCTCAGGTCTACCATGCCCTCTCCCGGTGCGGCTCGCCACCGCTTCCCGGGATGCGCTTCTGTGCCGCCACGGGGGGTCGAATGGATCCGTGCCTCGTGGACGAACTATCAACCCTGATGCCCCGGATGCGCTTCACGGTCATGTATGGGCTCACCGAGGCCTTCCGGGCCACCGCCCTCGAACCGGACGACTTTCCCGCTCACAGGGGAGCGATCGGCAAGGCCATTCCGCACGCCGAGGTCCGTATCGTGCGCGAGGACGGCACGGAAGCCGCGAATGACGAGGTGGGAGAGATCGTCCAGATCGGGCCCCTGCTGGGTCAGGGTTACTGGCAGGCTCCGGAAGCTACCGCCGAGCGATACCGGCCCGCGCCGGTCGCTTTCGGTCCCCGGGCAGGGGAGCTATCCGTCTTCTCGGGAGATCTCGGGTGGCGCGACGCTGACGGATTCCTGTACTTCGAAGGGCGAAAGGACCGCCTCATCAAGTCGAGAGGGTTCCGGATCGCCCCCGAACAGATCGAGCGCGCCCTCGTGGAACACGGGGGTACGGGAGCCGCCCACGTGGCAGGAGTCGATGATCCGGCTCTGGGACAGCGGATCGTGGCCTTCCTGGAGGTGCGTGATCGCTCTTTGCCTGACGACGCCACCCTTCGTGCGCGCTTGCGCCCCCATCTGGCCTCTTACATGATGCCAGATGACTTCATCCGGGTTGGCGAATTTCCGCTCAACGGGAACGGCAAGCCCGATGGTCACACCCTCTTGATGCAGCAGGTGCAACCGTGACCCCCGATCAGACCTCGCCGGAACACCATCTCGATGTCCTCGAGCCGTTCCTGGCAGTGGATAGAGCCCTCGAGCTGGGTGGCACCTCGCTTCAGAGCATCGCCCAGCAAGAAGGAACTCCCCTCTACCTTTACTCGGCCGATCATCTGTCGTCTCGGGTCACGACCCTGCGACGTGCCTTGCCGTCCACATTCAGCCTGCACTATGCCGTCAAGGCAAATCCACATCCCCAGGTCATCCACCATCTGGCCACGCGGGTGGACGGTTTCGATATCGCATCAGGGGGAGAACTGGATCGGCTGGAATCGCTGGGAATCGACCTCAGACGGGTCTCTTTCGCCGGACCAGGCAAGAGCCGTGATGAGTTGGAGCGCGCCGTTTCACGCGGCGTCAAGATCGTCGTCGAGTCCCCGCATCAGTTGCAGATGACGGGGGCGATCGCCGCCGAGCAGGGACGCATGGTGGACGTCCTGGTCCGCCTCAACGACCACCGACAGCTCGGTAACGGCGGCCTGACGATGGCGGGCGGGCGCTCGGTCTTCGGCTGGGACCTCGAAGATTATCTGGCGACAGCCTTTGACCTGTTCGCAACGCTTCCGTACGTCCGATTTCACGGCATCCATCTATTCCGCGGAAGCCAGAGCCTGCATGCCGGAGCCCTTGCGGAGGGCATACGGGCTTCGACGGACCTGCTCCTGAGCTTGCCGATGCCCGGGGTACCACGGCTGCTCAATCTGGGTGGAGGTCTGGGTATTCCCTATGCGCCACGTGACATCCCGCTCGACATCTCGCAATTGACGCCCGCCTGGCATGAAACGAGTGCGAGACTTCAGGAACGATTCCCGGGTGTCGGACTTTGCCTGGAACTCGGGCGCTATCTGGCCGGTCCCGCAGGCCTGTACCTCACCCGCGTGATCGACCGCAAGCGATCGGGGGGCCACACCTTCCTGGTCGTGGATGGGGGGCTGCACCACTTCGCGGCCGCGACGGGCAACTTTGGCCAGGTGATCCGGCGCAACCACCCCCTGTGGCCCGCCCATCCGCGCCCCGGAGAGACCGAAACCGTGACAGTCGTGGGCTGCCTGTGCACGCCCATGGATGTCTTCGCACGCGAGGTGAGCTTACCGCCTGTCGAAATTGGAGATATCCTGGTACTTTTCCAGGCCGGTGCCTACGGCTTCACTGCCAGTCCTCGGGGCTTCCTGTCCCATCCTGAGCCGCGTGAAGTGTTCTGGCAGTCGCCTTGATCGACCCAGGAGATCCCCGATGGTGAAAGATCGCATTCGCACCTACCTGATCCAGGCCCATGCCCTCGAGGCTCTGGCTGACGACACGCCCCTCCTCGAGGGCGGTCTCCTCGATAGCCTCGAAGCCATGGATCTTGCCTCCTTCGTATCGGAAACGTTCGGTCTTGAACTGGGACCGGACGACATGCGCGTGGAGAACTTTCACTCGATCTCGGCCCTCTCATCCTTCATCGATCGGGCGATGGCCAGCTGAGGCTCTTCCACCGGGAGTGATGCGACTCAAGATCCGGTCCAACCGGCCGAAGGTGATCTTGAAACGTCCTCTTCCGGAAGGAGCCCCAGATGGCCCTCAAGATCGCCAAGTCAGCACCTGGCCGCCTCCCGAACCTGATCCCGGCCGACCTGTCCGCTGATGACGAGGCCCGCATGGCTTTCATGGATGAGCGATGGTCAGATGCTCACGTGGCCTATCTGAGAGCACTCGAACAGACTCCCCACCGGGCGGAACTGTACCAGGAGCTGGGCATCTGCCTGCTCAAGATGGGCGAACACGAGAAGAGTTTGTTGGCCCTGTGTCGGGCTCTGCGCTATGACCGCAGGTTGCTGGGCGCCGTCAACGCTCTGGGCATCGTGCTGTTCGAGATGGGCTTTGCCAATCTGGCCGCAACATTCTTCAAGCGGGTTCTGGAACTGGCACCTGAGCATCCGATGGCCCGGCAGAGCCTCATCGCGTGCATGCGGGCGGCCTCTCCCACCGAGACGGTCCCACCGGCTCTCGCTGACCTCGTGAATCTGGCCCGTCCGGGAGAGCCCACGATCAGTCTCTGCATGATCGTCAAGAACGAGGAAAGTTTTCTCGAGGGTTGCCTCCAGAGCGTCCAGGGAACGGTAGATGAGATCGTCATCGTCGATACAGGTTCCACCGATCGCACGATCGAGATCGCCGAACGCTTCGGGGCGCGGGTCCTGCATCACCCCTGGACGGGAAACTTTTCCGAAGCCCGCAACGTGGGCATCGAGGCCGCCTCGATGGACTGGATCCTGGTCCTGGATGCGGATGAACGGCTTGCACCGGAACAATCCGATCAACTCCGGAAGCTGGTCGATGATGACCGCGCCGTTGGCTACTCGCTGACCATCGACAACTTCGTGGGTGACGAGTCGCTGAACGGTCGGCAGGTGGCCACGGTTTTCCGGCTGTTCAGGAACCGGCCCGACATCCGTTTCGAGGGACGCATCCACGAACAGGTGATCCTCTCGGCCCAGCGCACGGGACTCAAGACGTTTCCCAGCACGGTGCACATCATCCACCTGGGATACACCCAGACGGCCATGGATTCGCGGGACAAGTTGAACCGGAACCTCGACCTGCTGCTGAAGCAACTGGAGGAAGAACCGGAAAATCCCTACGTTCACTACAATCTCGGACAGACCTACAAGATGATGGGCCGGTTCGAGCAGTCGGCAGCCCGATTCCAGCTCGCGATGGACATGCTCAAGCGTGACCGGGCCGATACCGGAATCCCCTATTTCGCCAACCTCTATTTCGCCCTGCCAGATGTCCTCCGCGTGCTCAAGCGATTCGACGAGGCGCAGCAGTGGCTCGAAGAAGGGCTGCGGATCTATCCCGATTTTCCTGACCTGCACTTCACGCTGGGCTCGCTGTTCCTCGATCAGGAACGATTCGAGGAGGCCTGCCGGGCATACGAGAGCTGCGTCGCTCTGGGGAACCGGACCCATGCTGGCGGCTCTGACCCGGCCCTGACGGGACACAAGGGCCAGAATGCACTGGGCATCTGCAAATCGCGTCTCGGACGACATGCCGAGGCCATCGAGCATTTCCGGCGTGCCGTGTCGCTCAATCCGATGCCCGACGCCGACCTCCTGACGAATCTGGGCATCGTCCTCTCGCAAGAGGAGCAGATCTCGGACGCGATCGACGCATTCGTCCAGGCGCTCGAGCGCAATCCCGACGAACTGCGTGCGTGGCTGAACCTGGCAACCCTGACCTACCGCCTCGAGAGGTACCAGGAGTCTGCGGACGCCTGGGACCGTGTCCTCAAGATCTCCCCCGATCTCGAGAATGGTCGAATCCTTCAGGCAGAAGCTCTCCTGCGCCTCGGGAAAATGGATCGTGCCCGAGTCCGCTTGCTGGAAGAATTATCCGACAAGCCCGACAGCTTGAACGCCTGGTTGAACTGGGGACTGCTTCATCTGCTCGAGGGAGACTGGACGGAAGCCCTTGCCGCGTGGGAGCGGCAAGACGCTTCTCCGGAATGTCAGGCGCTTTG
Organism: Candidatus Sericytochromatia bacterium; assembly: GCA_040382575.1. Classification (GTDB taxonomy): domain Bacteria; phylum Cyanobacteriota; class Sericytochromatia; order S15B-MN24; family UBA4093; genus JAYKJE01. The sequence goes on along the minus strand of JBEIFE010000040.1, from coordinate 2,098 downwards.
TCATGTCGCCAGGATCCTGGCCGGAGAAACCGTCGAACCGTCGGAAGCGCTCGATAGACTGCCATTCGGCAAGGTTCTCGGTGCCGTATTGGACCTCCTGCTGTTGAACGGACGCTCGGCTCTTGCCGAAACCTTGGTGGGCTGGCTGGATGGACTCCCGCTGTCCCGCCCCCACTGGGAGGCGGCGACTGGCCAGATCCTGCTGTCGCGAGGCCATCACCGGCTGAGCCTCGAGCGGTTCCTGAGGGCACGGGAACTGGCACCGGATGATGCGGGGTTGTACGTGGGTATGGGCGAGGCCTGTCTCGGGTTGAATCTCGAGGACGATGCGGTGGTGATGTTCGAGCATGCCCTCGCACTGGTGCCAGACGCCCCCTTCCCTCGCCGCCGCCTCGAAGCGCTGCGCGCTCGCTGAAGGAGGGCACATATGGCACTCCGTCTCAACACCAACGTGGCGGCCCTCAAGGCCCACCTCAACCTGGAAACCAACAGCAATGCCCTGAACCGCTCGCTCGAGCGCCTGTCATCGGGCCTGCGGATCAACCGCTCGGCAGATGATGCCGCGGGCCTGGCCATCTCGGAGCGGATGGGCACCCAGATCCGCGGGCTGGAAGTGGCTTCGCGCAACACCCTGGACGGCATTTCAATGGTCCAGACGGCTGACGGAGCCCTGGGTGAGACCAGTACCCTGATCCTGCGTATGCGCGAGCTGGCGGTCCAGGCCGCGAGCGATTCCCAGACCACCTCGGACCGGCTATCCGTCCAGCGCGAGATCGATCAGCTGATCCAGGAAGTCGATCGCATCGCGAAGACCACGGAGTTCAACCGGACCCAGTTGCTGGATGGCAAGCGCACGATGCTGACCCTCCAGATCGGGGCCAACGAGAACCAGTTCGTCGAGGTCACCTTACACACGGCGACGGCGGCCGCCCTCGTCCTGGCCTCGCTTCCCGTGATGGACGTGGACAAGGCATCGAACACCGTGGCCCGGATCGACGCCGCCCTCGAGCGCGTGCTGGATCAGCGCGCCACGATGGGGGCCGTGCTGAATCGTCTGGATCTCGTCCTGAACAACCTGACGACCCAGGGAGAGAAACTCACGGCCTCGCGATCGCGGATCCGTGACCTCGACATGGCCACGGAAGTGGTGGAGATGTCCCGGAGTCAGATCCTGAACCAGACCTCGGTTTCGATGCTGAGCCAGGCCAACCAGGCTCCGCAGGCCGTCCTTGCCCTCATCCGGGGGGGCTGACCGGGGCACCTTCGGAGGTTTCTCAAAAAACTTGAGGCCTCCCTGAAAAAAATCTCGAATCAAGGGTATACTCTCCTTGGTGAAACGAATGCTGGTCTCCCAGCCTCGATTCACCCGGCTCCCTGATCTGGTCGTTCTTTCAGGATGAAAGACCTTCAGGTCATCGTGACCTTTCGTTTTGCACAGGATTTGCAAATCAGACGAAAGCATCACACAGGGTAGGCCGGTCGCGGAACACGGATCGTTCCTGCACGACATGACAAGGAGGTTCACCATGTCGCTCCGTATCAACACGAACACGGCCGCTCTCAACGCCCACCGCCAGCTGACCCATAACGACGAGATGCTCAACCGGAGCCTGAATCGGCTCGCCTCCGGTCTTCGCATCAACAATGCGTCAGACGATGCAGCCGGTCTGGCGATCAGCCAGAAGATGCAGGGGCAGGTCTCAGGCCTCGGGCAGGCCGGTCGCAACGCCCAGGATGGCATCTCGCTGTTGCAGACGGCCGAGGGCGGTCTCAACGAGACGCAGAACATTCTCCAGCGCATGCGTGAACTGGCCGTTCAGGGCGCGAACGACACCCTCACGACGGCCGACCGTTCCAACATCCAGGACGAGCTCAACGCGCTGTCCTCGGAAATCGACCGGATCGCCAACAATACGGATTTCAACACCAAGAAACTTCTCGATGGCGCCCTCGCGACGGGAGGCATCACCTTCCAGGTTGGCGCAAATGCCAGCCAGACCGTGAACTTCACGGTGGCCACCGCGACCTCGAGCGCCCTGACCGTCGGGGGCGGCAGCATCACGGTTGATTCGGCATCCAATGCCTCGACCACGATCAG
>JBEIFE010000039.1:0-9876 GCA_040382575.1 Candidatus Sericytochromatia bacterium | reverse complement strand
GTGGCCACGATGCCGTACAAGGTGCTGAAGATGATGTATCACCATACCCTGACGGATTCAGGAATCGCCAGGTTCCTGGCTGACTGGGAACAGTCCCGACGTCAGTCCTGATCGGAGCGTAACCGGGCGAGCACGGAGTAATCTTCCAGCGTCGAGGTGTCTCCGGCGGCCTCGCGCCCGGCCGCGATATCCCGCAGCAAGCGACGCATGATCTTGCCCGATCGTGTCTTGGGCAAAGACTCCGTGAACCGGATCTCTTCGGGGCGTGCAAGCGCCCCGATTTCCTTGACGACATGGGCCCGGAGTTCCGTACGCAGCATGTCGTCCACCGGGATCCCTGCCTGGACCGTGACGAAAGCGCACACGGCCGTGCCCTTGAGATCGTCCGGTCGACCGACCACGGCGGCCTCGGCAACCGAAGGATGACTCACGAGCGCACTCTCGATCTCCATCGTGCCCAGACGATGGCCCGAGACATTGATGACGTCGTCCACTCGACCCATGATCCAGAAATAGCCATCCTCGTCGCGCCGGGCACCATCACCCGTGAAATAGACGCCGGGGATCTCGTTCCAGTAAGTCTGCTGGTACCGCTCGGGATCTCCCCACAGGCCGCGAAGCATGGAGGGCCAGGGTTTGCGAATGACGAGCAGCCCCCCCTGTCCCGCATCCACGGGGTGCCCCTCGCGGTCGACGACCTCGACATCGATCCCGGGCAACGGGAGCGTGGCCGTACCGGGCTTGGTGACGGTCAGACCCGGCAACGGAGCGATCATGACGGACCCGGTCTCGGTCTGCCACCATGTGTCCACAATGGGACAGCGATCGCGCCCGATGGTCGATCGGTACCACATCCAGGCTTCGGGGTTGATGGGCTCACCTACGGTCCCAAGCACCCTCAGACGGGACATCGGATGCCGGAGCGGCCAGGTATCGCCTGAACGGATGAAAGAACGGATGGCCGTAGGGGCCGTGTACAGGATCGAGATCCCGTGGCGATCGATCATGTCCCAGAACCGGTCGGGCGCAGGTGTGGTGGGAGCGCCCTCGTAGATGAACACGGTAGCGCCATTGCTGAGCGGTCCGTAAACGACGTAGGAATGGCCCGTGATCCAGCCGATATCCGCCGTGCACCAGTACAGGTCGGTGTCGTGGAGGTCGAAGACCCATCGAGAGGTCAGCGTGGCCCCGAGCAGGTACCCCGCGGAGGAATGGACGATCCCCTTGGGTTTGCCGGTCGTCCCCGAGGTGTAAAGGATGAACAGAGGATGCTCGCTGTCGACGGCAACGGGCTGAACATCCTCCCGGGCCCTCGCCATGAGCTCGTGGTACCAGTAGTCCCGGTCCGGCGCCATCTCGACGTCATGCCCCGCCCGCTGGACGACGACGACCTTCTCGACGCATGGAGCCCCCGCGACGGCCAGATCAACGTGTGGCTTGAGGGGGAAGACGCTTCCGCGCCGATATCCCCCATCGGCCGTGACGACGACCCGGGCTCCGGCATCCAGGATACGGTCCTTGAGCGCCTCGGCCGAGAAGCCGCCGAACACGACGGAATGGATCGCCCCGATGCGCGCACAGGCGAGCATCGCGACGACGGCCTCGGGGATCATGGGCATATAGATGGCAACCCGGTCCCCGAGTTCTACCCCGAGGCCGAGCAAGACGTCGGCGAAACGGCAGACTTCCCGGTGGAGTTGCTGATACGTCATCGTTCGCTGGTCACCGGGCTCGCCTTCCCAGACGAGGGCCGCCTTGTGTCGCCGTGGGCCATCCAGGTGGCGGTCCAGACAGTTGGCACTGACGTTGAGTCGCCCCCCGACGAACCAGCGGGCGTGGGGAACTTGCCAGTCCAGGACCTGATCCCAGGGACGCACCCACTGCAACTCCCGCGTGGCATGGTCAGCCCAGTACGCCTCGGGATTCTCGCGGGCACGCCGGACCATGTCCTGGTAAGCTTCGAGATCGGACAGGTGAGCCGAGGCACGAAAAAGCGGGTCAGGCTCGAAGCGACGCGACTCGTGAAGCAGACTCGTGATATCCGTGACGCTGGACATGGCTCACCTCCCGTGACGTGCAGACGTTATACCACCTGACGGCTCATCTGAGATCCGGCGCACCCACCGCATCCGAGTCGATGACGAAGGCCTGCGGGGGAGTGGCATCCGCCGGCATGACCACCCGGACCCGGACGCTCGCAGTCGCCCCGGGAGCGACGGAAATCTCGAGAAACGGGGGCGCCCATTCTCCCCCTCGGACCTGGAGGTGAGCGATACCCTGACGATGGCGTGAAGGTTCCTCGACCTCCCAAGCCAGGGAGCCCCTGAAATAGACCATCTTCACAGGAGGTTCCAGGAACTCCAGCCCCCCAACCGATGCACTGAGCGGGCGGACGAGACGGAAGTGAAACGTCCTGGGCCCGCTGGAAGGATTCATCACGGGAACGGCGAGATCATATTCGACCTGATAGTTTCCGTGAGACAGATAGGCAGAACCCGGAATCCTGGCGACGAGGTCCGCACTCTGGACCTGGGGCGTCCCGAACCGCTGACGCCAGACCGATGCGATGGGGAAAGCCAGGCGCTCCGAGCCATCGACGACCGGCAAAGCAGCCTTCCATGTCTGACCTCGGGCAAGCCCCCCCACACGACCATACCGGAAGCCCACCCCGGGGAGACCATCCTCCGGTGTCGCCGGGCGCTCGCGTGGTTCTGATGCGGGACCTTCTCTCGCTAGCCTGAGCCAGGCTTCGACATCGGGGGAGGGTTCGTCCCCCCTGCCCACCCAAGCGATCTCGGCGAGATGTACGGGAGCATCGGACCGCAGGTCCAGCGAGGTGGTCCGCCCGTTACGGGCCGGCAAGATCGGGACATCGGTATTGACCGAGCGGGTAGCAAGCAACGTCAGGTCCGCCCCGGGAGTCAGCAGCCAGCTGCTTGAATCGAAATTCCCCGCGGAAAGCAGTTGATCCCGTGCCACCCGATCGCCCGGTCCCGAATACGTGGAACCAGACGCATCCCGTATGACGGGTCGCAGACTCACGAAGGGAGCATCCGGCTGGCTGAGGTATGAAGAACCCCGGAGCAGGTCGAGACGAGCCGGGGCTTCCCCGGCAGCCCGGGCGACCCATGCCAGCTCCAGGCGCCTTGCGCCGGGCCGGGAACGCTCATCCGAGAACACGTGATGACTGAACAGACGAATGGCGCCCGCAACGGGATGATCGAGCGAGACCGGGGCCGTCACGTCTCTGCCCTTCCAGGTCGCGAGGACCAGCCCGGAGGCCTCGATCAACTCGGGGGTATTGGACTGCAGCAGCCACCGATCATCCAGGGCCCCTGGCAAATGCACGACTCGGGTAGGGACGTGAACCGCGACAGGCTTGACGGGTTCCTGTCGCACGGCGTGGCGTCCGCCACAGGCCACCAGGGCAACGCAGATGCCCACACTGGCGAATCCGCGCAGCACGTGTCGGTTATTCGGATATATCAAGCGTTCACTCCCCGAGATGGTTCGCCGGCCTACCAGGTTAGCGGCACGGCCACGGTTGAGCAAACGCAAGCGGTTGCTCTGCCTCGGGATGGGTATGATGAGGGTACCCATGGGCGCCATAGCTGTCGTGTTCGGATATCTGGCCTGTACGATCCCCTGCGTGGGGATCCTGGTCGGCTTGCTACGCCTGCGCAGTGACCAGGCCACCCATTTCACCGTGGCTCTCTGGTTGCAACTGGTGCCGGTGGGGCTGCTCTTCTGGCCTCTGGGATTGCCGGGGGTGATCCTCCTGGGTCTCGCCCTCTGGCGCTGCCTGGTTCGCAACCGGAAGCTCCGTGCCTCGGGGATCGTCCAGTCAACGGTCGAACGACTCTGGCATCGAGAAACCATCGGCGCTTTTCTGGCACTGGGCTTCGCCTGTGAGCAGAAAGCCATGGCGTGGTTATTCATGGACGTGACGGGACACCGAGGCTGGGCTGTGCTCGGAGAGATCTTGATCCCCGCGAGTGTGGTCACCTGGACGGCGATCGCCCTGGGAATCTGGCGCGAACGCCACCGTTTCCATCTGCGTCATCCCGTGGCCGCGGAACCTGCGTCATGAACGACGCCCGCCGCTCGGTGGCCACGACGGCCGAGACCCGTCAGCAGGAAGCTCGATGGTTCGAACGTGGCCTGCCACCGGAACTGCTCATGGAGCGGGTGGCCCTGGCGGCTGCCCGCTGGGTCCGCCAGCAAGGCATGCAGCGGGCCCGCATCGTGGCGGGCCGAGGTCACAACGGTGCCGACGCACTGGCGATCGCCCGTCACCTGGCCCAGGCAGGCATCGAAACCGAGGTGGCCGCCCTCCAAGCCGCCCCCTCGAGTCTGGCAGCCCGTCAGCTCGGATGGGCGCTGGCCGCCGGTGCAAGGCAAGTGGAAGGCCCTTGCGTCTGGCGGCCAGAACCCGGAATCCTGGTCGTGGATGGCCTGCTGGGCGCAGGTTTCCGGGGCGAACTTCGTCCCGAGATGGCCACCTGGATAGACCAGCTCCAGGCTGCGGCCCGGGATGGAATCCTGAGCATAGACGCGCCATCGGGCCTCGACCTGGATACGGGGCGCCCTGCCTCTACTGCCGTAAGGGCCACCCACACGCTGGCCACGGGCGTCTACAAGCGAGGCCATTTCGCGGATATCGCGATGCCCCATCTGGGAAAACTCGGACGGATCGAACTGGGCCTGGAGCCCGATGAGGACCACGACCTGTTTCCGCGTCTCATCCGCCCCGAGCCCGCGACTGCCCGTTCACCGTGGCTGCACAAGGGATTGGCCGGAACCGTTCTGATCATCGGAGGGTCGGGGATGATGGCCGGTGCCCCCGCCCTGGCAGGCCTCGCCGCATTGCGGGGGGGGGCGGGCCTGGTGGCGATCGCCGTACCTGCATGCATCCGCGACTGCGTGGCTGCCATGGTCCCGGAAGCGATCGTCCTCCCCTTGCAATCCTGGGACCTGATGCAAGAAGCGGAACTCTTCGCCTGGTGGTCCCGCAGCGATTCGGTCGTGCTCGGACCGGGGACTCTGCACGGGACGGAATCGGACCGACTATGGTCCGATCTCGTCAGCCGACCGGGACCGCCAAGGGTGGTGGATGGGGGAGCGATTTCACGTCGCGAGAACCCGTTCGCGGAATCGGTATGGACTCCTCATCCGGGTGAGGCTGCTCGACTCCTGGGTGTCCCGACGCACGAGATCCAGGAGGACCGGTTTTCGGCGCTGGAGAAGGTTCTCCGGACGACGGGGGGAACGGTCGTCCTCAAGGGGGCCTGCTCGCTGGTCGGGACGACTGGCCATCCGACGGGTGTGAATGTGGTGGGAAGTGCCGCGCTGGCCACGGCCGGATCCGGAGACGTACTCGCTGGCCTGGTGGCTGCCGAACTGGCAGCCGGACAGCCCACCCACGCGGCAGCACGAAGGGCTGTCACCCTACATGGGCTCGTGGGCTGGTTGGCCGGAGATCGAGGACTGCTCGCACGGGAAATCGCAAACGGGATACCTGCATCGCAAACGGCCAGCAGGCGCGCGCGGGCTGGAGTCCGGGAACTGGATCTCGAGACGCCTGTCTCGTGGGCCCTTCCTTGGCAGGTCGATGCGAGCTTGATATGATCGCGCGGATGACTCGACGTTCCTGGCAATGGTCCCTCCAGCAAATCGATGCCCCCAGGGCCTGGCGCCATACGGAGGGCGATCCCGACGTCGTCGTGGCGGTCCTGGACACCGGAGTCGACTCGCGACATCCCGATCTCGCCGGCAAGGTCTTGCAGGGCGTGAACCTCAGAGAACCTCATCGCGACACGACCGACGATGATGGCCACGGGACGAGCGTCGCCGGCATCATCGCCGGCCACGAGGGGACCCGGCCACGGTTCAGAGGGATCGCGCCACATTGCCGGATCTTGCCCATCAAAGTCAACGAACCACACACCGGAAACGTCGTTGCAGGAAGCATTGCCCGGGGTATTCGGGAAGCCCTCGCGCGAGGCGCCCACGTACTGAACCTCAGCGTCGGCTGCGAGGTGGGTGAACCTGGGTTCACCCACGACACGATGGCTGCGCTCGCCAATGCGATCTATGAGGCGTTGCGCATGGGAGTACCCGTCGTCTGCGCGGCCGGTCCCAGGCACGTCAAAACGTACCCGGCAGCGTGGGAGACTCTACCCGAATTCGGGGGACTGATCGCGGTGGGTGCCAGTGCCCGAGATGGTGGACCGGCAACCTGGTCACCGAGGTGGGAGTACGTGTCGTTGCTGGCCCCCGCTGGTGCGACCACCACGTGGAGATCCCATGGGCGACGGCTCCACGGCCCCTTCGGCGGTACCTCGGCGGCCTCACCGCACGTGGCCGGTACGCTCGCCCTGTTGAGAACCCTGCGTCCCGACCTGAATCCCATCGAGTTGAAGCGTCTCCTCCTGTCCACTGCACAGCGGGTTCACGGTGGACGGTGGCTGCGCCTGGACGCAGGTGCAGCCGTCGAAGCTCTGGCCAGACCGCGCTCAGGGACCGGATTCGAGCCCGTGCCGCCTGGCGAAAATGACAGCGCGCGTTTACAATTCTTGCAGCGCCCTCGATAGGGGCGATCGTTTTCTCGTCGCCCGACCAGTACGACCGGAACAGGATACGCCCTTGATCGAATCGGCCATCTCTCGGTACCACACCCTCCTCTCGGAGTCGGGCTGGACCGAGTCCCAGCACCACGATTTCCTGGATCGACTGCGTGAGGCGCGGGTCATGTATGGTGACCGGGTGAGCGTGGAGTACTTGCGGGCTCAATTTTTGAGCACCCAGCAACACGATCTCGTGCGGTCCGCCTGCAAGCGGATATGGGAAGCGCTGGACGCGCTCGCCTTGCACATCCCGACAGAGCCCCGCCTGGTCGACGATCTGGGCCTGACTCCTCGTGAGCGCGAACTCGTGGCCATCGACCCTGGTTATCCGGGGTTCAGCACCATGGCGCGTTTCGATTCCTTCCTTTCGGGTGACCACCTCCAGTTCGTGGAGCTCAATGCCGAATGCCCGGCGGGACCGGCCTACACCGAAGTGATGGCCGAAACCTTCCGGTCCTTGCCCGTCATGAAGGCCTTCGAGCAGGAGTACGAGGTTCAGGGCTTCCGGACGCGTGACCGACTCGTCTCGACCTTGCTTGACGTCTACGCCACGTGGGGTGGGCAGGGCACGCCGCAGGTGGCGATCGTCGACTGGGACGGACTGAGCACCCGCCACGAGTTTGAACTCTGCAAGGAATACTTCGAGGCACGCGGAATTCCGACCCTCATCGAGGATCCACGGCGTCTGCGCTTCGAGGGTGGCCAGTTGCTGGCCGCAGACGGGACCGTGATCGACCTCGTTTACCGGCGCGTCCTGACGGCAGAGTTCATCGGGAAGTGGGATGAGGTTCAGGCCCTGGTGGAGGCCTACCGCGCCAGGGCCGTCTGCGTGGTCAACTCGTTCCGTTCGAAGTATCTCCACAAGAAGATGATCTTCGGCCTGCTCACCGATGGACGGAACCAGGACTGGTTCAGCCCCGAGTCACGTGAAGCGATCACCCGTCACATCCCGTGGACGCGGCGCGTGAAAGCAAGCCAGACCGATCATCACGGTCAGGAGATCGATCTCATCCCCTTCCTGATCGAGAACCAGCAAACCCTGGTATTGAAGCCCAACGACGACTACGGCGGCAAGGGCATCTTCATCGGTTGGACGCTCTCGACCGATGAGTGGAAAGCGGCGATCTACAAGGCCCTCCAGGACGATTACGTCGTCCAGGAGAAGGTCCTGGTGGCCTCTTCCGAATTTCCCACTCTCCGCGAGGGTATCGCCTTCGATCCGCTCAACGTCGATCTGGATCCGTTCATCTGGCAGGGCGAGGTCGAGGGATTCCTCACGCGCCTCTCCGGAACCGCGCTGTGCAACGTCACGTCCGGCGGGGGAATCGTCCCGACGTTCGTGATCCAGTCCAAGGAGTAATTCGTGTTCGAGACCTTCACGATCGGCATCGAGGAAGAGTACCAGATCATCGATCCCGAGACGCGGGAACTGCGCAGCCACATCCAGGTCATGCTGGATGAAGGGGGCATGATCCTGGGCGAACGGGTCAAACCCGAGATGCACCAGTCGATCGTCGAGGTGGGAACGGACGTGTGCCGCACCGTCGAGGAAGCCGCTCGGGACGTGAAGCAGCTCCGTGCGGCGATCGCCCGACTGGCCCAGCGCCACGGCCTGCGCATCATGGCAAGCGGCACCCACCCGTTTTCCGACTGGCGCACCCAGGACATCACGGACAAGGATCGCTACAAGGTCCTGGTCGACGATCTCCAGGACGTGGCCCGTGGCAACCTGATCTTCGGGATGCACGTTCACGTGGGCGTCAAAGATCGCAACCTCGCCATCGACCTTGTCAATCAGGCGCGGTACTTCCTTCCCCACCTTCTGGCACTGTCCGTTTCCTCGCCGTTCTGGCTGGGTAGGGCCACAGGCCTGAAGTCCACGCGGTCGAGCATCTTCAAGAACTTCCCCCGGACGGGGATCCCTGGCATCTTTGCTTCGTATGCAGAGTTCGAGGCGTACGTCCAGATGCTGGTCCAGACCAACTGTATCGACAACGGCAAGAAGATCTGGTGGGATCTGCGCCCGCATGCGGTTTACGAGACCATCGAATTCCGCTGCTGCGACCTGCCAACGGACTACCGGACATCCATCGCTCTGGCGGCCCTCATCCAGGCCATCGTGGCCAAGCTGGCCATCTTGCGCACCCAGAACATGAGCTGGCGTGTTTACCCGACCGCACTCATCGAAGAGAACAAATGGCGCGCGTATCGCTACGGACTCGATGGCAAGCTCATGGATCTGGGCAAGGGGACCGAGGTCCATACCAAGGAACTCATCCTCGAGTTGCTCGAATTCGTCGACGACGTCGTTGACCCGCTGGGTTCGCGCGATGCACTCAAGCACATCGAGACGATCCTGGACCGGGGGACGGACGCCGATCGACAGCTGCGCGTGTTCGCCGAAACCGGCGATCTCAAGGCCGTGGTCGATGATACGTGCGAATTGACCCTTGACGGGATCGATCTCGGACTGGCTGACGACATCATGTCCAGGGCGCCAGGGCTTGCCGAGCGTCTGAAGAAGACCACCGACGCCATGGCGAAGGGGCAGGTCAGTGGCTAAACCCCGCACGGATCTGCGGCGGGTTCCGTTCCGTTCCGAGTTCCGCCCTGGTGCTCATAATGCGGTTCACCGGTGCCTGAGGGTCATGCCGGGTGAACGTGTCGTGGTCATCGCGGATCAGGCATCCTCCGAGATCGCGGCGTCCCTCATCGAGGCGATCGAGGAAGCGGATGGATTGGCCGAAGGCTATGTCATGGAGGATTTCGGTCCGCGTCCTATCCAGGACATGCCCTTCGAGATCCTCAAGGCGGTGGCAGACTCGGCTGCCACCCTGTATACCGTCTACCCGCAACCGGGGGAAGTTCCGTCCCGCGCGCAGGTGATCAACCTGGCCACGATGCGTAAGGTCCGTTACGGGCACATGGTCGGCATCACGCCCGAGATCATGACGACCGGCATGCGTGCGGACTTCGATGCCATCAACCGGATGAGTCTGGGCCTCCGCCGGATCCTTCAGGGAGCGCGTCGCATCCACGTGTCGACTCCTGCCGGTACCGACATCGAGATCGAGCACGACCCGGATCGGTTCCGCTGGATCAAGACCTCCGGACTCATCTCCCGTGACGCGTGGGGAAACCTACCGGGGGGTGAAATTTTCACGACCCCGCATAGCATCCGCGGAATCTGGGTGGCAGATGGTCCCGTCGGAGACTACTTCTCACAGAAGTACGGCGATCTGGTCGATAC
>JBEIFE010000038.1:0-9881 GCA_040382575.1 Candidatus Sericytochromatia bacterium | reverse complement strand
GCTCTCGAGGCCAGTGCACCGGCAGGTGGTGTCGTGGCCTCGCGCTTTCAGGGGGGGGGCGGGCCCGCATTCGCCACGGAGTCGGAGATCTTCACTGCGCTCGGGCTTCCCCACGTCCCCCCTGAGCGCCGCGAGAGCGGGGAGGTCGTGGGCCTGGCTCGGGAGGGCGCCTTGCCTGCCATGGTCAACCTGAACGATCTCACAGGGGTGTTTCACGTTCATACGACCGATTCAGATGGCGCCGCGTCCATCGAGGCGATGGCCCGGGCTGCGCTCGCTCGCGGGTGGACCTATCTGGGGATCTCGGACCATTCGGAGGCCGCGGCCTATGCGCACGGTCTGGATCGAGCAAGACTGGTCCTTCAGCGCGCCGAGATCGATCGCGTCCAGCGCCTCCTGCCGGATATCCGCCTGTTTCACGGGATCGAGGCGGATATCCTGATGGACGGTTCGCTCGACTACGACGACGACACGCTGCTCGGATTCGATTTCGTCGTCGCGAGCATCCACCAGCGCGGGGGGCTCGACCGGGAGGCGATGACGGCGCGACTCATCCGGGCGGCTTCTCATCCCTGTGTCACGATGATCGGTCACCTGACGGGGCGCCTGTTGCTCGCTCGCGAGCCTTACGCTTTCGACCTGGGGGCCGTCCTCGACGCGGCGGCGGCCAACGGGGTCGCGATCGAGCTCAATGCCAACCCGCACCGGCTGGATCTCGACTGGCGAGACATCCCCGCCGCCCGGGCCAGAGGCGTGGCGATCGCCATCAATCCCGACGCGCATTCGGTCCCGGGCCTCGACGACACCGTCTTCGGGATCGACATGGCCCGCAAGGCTGGGCTGTCTCCCGGCGAGGTTCTCAACACCCGTTCGGCCAGCGAGATGCACGAGTACCTCGAGGCCCGGCGCCTCCGGGCCCGGCAGGCCTTGCTCCCGACCGGTTCCTGAGGCAACGTGAGCCGGTGTCCGATCCGTCCAGGGAGGTGCCGGCCATGGCCATCGATCGCTCTCGCCCCCAGAAGATTCCGCCCTTCGACCCGCATCGGCTGACCCAGGAACTGGAGGGGACCGGTATCCATGCGGGTGAGGAGATGCTGATCGATCGCCCCGATGCCGTCGGGGCGGAGTGGATCATGCCGGTTCCGCGGCATGCTTTGCTACCCGAGGATCTGGCTCGCTCGCTCTCCGAGCCGGCGCCGACCGAGCCCCCCGAGAAGCCTGCCGATTGTTGAGGGCCGTGTCGACAAAAGAGGAGGCCCTCGCCATCTGGCGAGGGCCTCCTCGGCGGGTCGTATCAGCGAGGCGAACTCGGGGTCGCGGCGACGAGCACGAGGCCCTGTTTCGGGTTCAGATGAACCTGGACCCGACCGTCCTTGACGGTGAAGCGCTTGCCCGTGAGGCCATCGACGAGAGGCGTCCCGTCTGCCACGCCGGAGCCGATGGAGGGGTTCCAGTTGCGTGGGGCGTCCGCATTGTTCAGCACCACCGTCACGCGGTCGTTGCCGAGCACGCGCTGATAGGCGTAGCAGTTCATGTCATTATGGCGCTGGGTGCTGGCGAAGCTCCCGCTCCGCAGCGCGGGATGCTCCCGCCGCAGGGCCACGAGATGCTTGGTGTGGGCCAGCATCTCGCCATCGCCGTCCCGGGCGTCGGTCGGGAAGCACCGACGGTTGTCCGGGTCCTTCTCGCCTTCCATGCCGATCTCGTCACCGTAGTAGATGACGGGTGCGCCGGGATAGGTCATCTGGAAGGTGTGGGCCAGCAGGGTCTTGCGGCGATCGCCGCCCGCGACGGAACGGAACCGGGGCACGTCATGCGAGCTCAGGATGTTGAACATCGCATTCGTGATGCGGGCGTCGTACTTGTTCCGGAGCCCCGCGAGGGCCCAGTCGAACTGGTCGACGTTCCACTGCTGATTGCCCAGGAAGTTGCAGACCGAGGTACGCCACTCGTAGTTCATGACGGAGTCGAACTGGTCACCCTTCAGCCAGCGCGAGGCGTCATCCCAGATCTCGCCCACGATGTAGGCCTGGGAGTTGATCTTCCGTGCCCGTGTGCGGAATTCGCGCCAGAAGTCGTCGTTGTCGATCTCGTTCGGTACGTCGAGGCGCCAGCCGTCGATGCCCTTCTTGAGCCAGTGCTCTTCGACCGAGAAGATGTAATCCTGAACGCGGCGGTCGGCAGATGCCCGCCACTGCGGGAGCGTACCGAAACCCCACCAGCTGTTGTAGTTCGGCTTCGGGGATGTGACGACGGGATAACTGTAGATGGTGTACCAGCTCCAGTAGGGTGAAGCCGGACCCTTTTTGATGCAATCCTGGAAAAAAGGATGCTCGTCGCTCGTGTGGTTGAACACGCCGTCTAGGATGACCTTCATCCCCATGCCATGGGCGGCCTTCAGGAAGCGGTCAAAGGCTGCATCGCCACCGAAATGCGGGTCGACCTCGAAGTAGTTCGAGGTGTTGTACTTGTGGTTCGAGCTCGAGGTGAAGATCGGGTTCAGGTAGATCGCGTTGACGCCCAGGGAGCGGATATAACCCAGTCGCGCCAGGGCACCTTCCAGATCCCCGCCCATGAAGTTGAAGTATTCGGGCTTCGAACCCCAGGGACGGCTGTCTTTCGGATCATTGCCCGGGTTGCCGTTGGCGAAACGCTCGGGAAAGATCTGGTAGAACACCGCATCCTGGACCCAAGACGGCGTGTCGATCTGCCGGGCCTGGAGGGTGGAACTCGTGCGGTTAGTCAGGCTGGCTGGCATCATGCCACAGCCTGCCATCGTGAGGGCCAGAATGCCACTCGCGACGGAAATGCGCGTGCGTGACCGACTCAATGGAAGCTCCCTTGCTAGTGGCCCGCGATCCGGAAATTCTCGGGCACAAGGAAATCATAGTCGGTTAAAGATGAAATTAAAAGTAGTTTAACAAAAATCCGGAACGCTTCTTCAGCGGAGCGTCCACCGGTTGCGCTCATCGTACTGGAAGTCGCCCTGCGCGACCGTTGCGGCACCCTTGAGGACGATGAAGTCGCTGGGGCCCGTGGTCAGGTCCACCAGGCCAGGGATCCCTGAGTCTTCCGAGGCGGTGACCAGTGTCATGGGCAGATTGCTGTTGTAGGGATTCGAGAACGTGGCGGCGAACCGGAGACCTTCTCCCAGGAACTGCTTGCCTCCCACCTGGAGATTCTCCTTCGAGACCTTGATGGGCAGATGGCGCATCAGGGCCTGCATGTAGGCATTCGACCAGGGAGTCCCGACCACGAAGAATGCCGTTTCCTTCGGATCGAGGCCCGCGGCGGCTTTCGCTCCGACGATCGGAACATCCGATCCCGTGCGCACTTTCAAGGTGCCTTGAAGCGTCACGAGCTCCTGATGAACCTTGCGTTGCAGGGCGGCGTCCTGGATCTCGGGTTCGACGATGGTCCAGCGGGCCACGAAACGGGGTTCACGGGAGCGGTCCAGCGGTCCCTGGAAGAAGGCGAGGCGACGGGCAATATCGGTGGCGACGCCCGTGTCCTGCATGACCGCGAACTTGTCGACCAGGACGGGGATGAAGCTTGCCAGATCCGGATAGGCGTTGCGGTTTCCCTCGTAGTCAGAAAGCAGGTCGAAACACTCCCGGATGTAGGCGAAGCCCGTCCGTTCCTGAGAACGCAGCGCCTGGACGGATCCCCGGGAATCTCCCGACTCTTGCAGCAGGCGCGTGTCGATGGCTCTGGCCAGATGCTCGGCCACGGCATCGGTCCAGCGTGGCAGGCCACGCGACAGCATGTCTTCCCGGATGGGCTCCATCAGGGCCTGACTCTGAGCGAGCCCTTCGCCCTGGGTGGTCAAACTGGGCGCGACCAGCCCCCGCAGCCATCCTCGGCTCACCTGGCGTAGAAAACCTGAGGTGCCTTCGAAGAATTCCGGTCCCCGATCCCGGGCCACGCTCAGGGCCCGGACCACCACCCGAGGCCCCTCGGGCCCCGAGGTCGCCAGCACGATGGACTGGGCATTCTCCTTGGGCATGAGGGGGGCGAGTACGAGGTCATGTCGTGCGGGGGACGTTCCAGTGTACCGCTCGATCCGGGCCGCGATGCCAGCGGTTTCGAGGGCCTTGTTTACCCGGCTTTCCAGCGCGGAGAAGCCGGGTCTGCGCGATTCGAACCATTCCATGGCGCGGGTGTCGGCTGCGAAGGTCGACATGGCCTCCAGGGCCAGCTGGATGGGTACTTCGCCCGTCCGGGTACGCCATCCCTGCTCGTCATCGAGCGGGATTCCCCCCGTGGAGGTCAGGTGCAGGGCGATCTCGGCCCAGGCGTCAAGCGTGAGCGTTCGACCGGCGAGCCAGTCCTGGAGCTGGACGATGGACGGGTGCTGGGAGTCGGCAGCAAACCGGGCAAGCGTCTCGGTGGCATAAGCACTGGCCGGTGGAGCCGCATTCTGGCGTCCCCACGTCGTCAGATCGGCCATGAGGCTGGCCAGTTCGATGCGAGGGTCGACCGAGATCTGGACCGGACCCGCCCAGCCATTTGTCTGAAAGGTCAGCCAGAATGCGACTGCCAGACCGAGCTTTCGAACCTCCACCACGATGCCCTCCTCCATTCCTCTCGAATCCCCCCCCTTGTACCCGCCGTTCCTTGTCACCGCACCGTTCCCGCGTATTTGGTCCCCATTAAGTGATCAATAAAGATTGATCCGCGACGGTCGTGTGTGACCTCCCGGGGGGCATAACGATCGTGCAGTCACTCTGACCGAACTGGAACGGTGAACGGGGCATGAGCAGCAGGATCCAAGAAAACAGGAACGTTTCCACTCCCGGTCCCTTTCCTCCGAGTGCGCCGCCGGCCCCCGGGCCTGCCCGTTCCCCCGCGGAAGCGGCCGCAGCGGGTCCTGTTCCGCGCACCGAGCCCAGGAAATCAGCGGATGCTGCTCTCTTGGCGGCTCGCCCCGAGCCGGTTGCCGACCAGCAGCGTCGTCTCGTCGAAGCCGTCAAAGCTCGTCAGGCGCAAGGCGAGGCGGCCATCGAGCGCGGCGATGCGTCGGCAGGTGAAGCGCATTTGCCCGACCTGACGCAGTCCACCCCGAAAAAGGTTCTGGACGGAGTTCTCGCGAGTGACGGGGCTCGGACGGGTGCCCGTATCGCCACCAACCTCGATGAACTGGGTCAGCTTCCGGTGGTCGGGCGCGCGCTGGCAGCGGCCGATCGTGCCGCTGATGTCGGTGGGGCACTCACCATCGGCGGGAGGTTGTTCGAACAGGCGGGGAAACTTGTTCGCGCCGTGCCAAACTCCGGGGCGGGGCAGCTGATCCAGCGTGTCGTCTCGAGTCCCTTCGGGAAGTTGCTCGGGCGCGCAGCACCGGGCTTCGGAGTCGGAGTCGCCATGCTCGACGGATATGACGCCGTTCGGACGTCCAGAAATCCGAGAGCGACGTCTACCGAAAAGAACCTGGCGACGACCAAGGCCGTGCTTTCAGGAATCTCCGGTACGGCAGGCGTGGTGGCCGTGGTACTGGCCCCCACCGGTGTCGGCGCTGCCGTGGCGGGGGGGATCGCGCTGGGCGCGGGTCTGGCTGCCGCCGGTGTCGATTTCTTCCTGTCTCGAGAACGGGCCTCGCAAAAAACGTTGACGTGAGGCGATGACCCCGGCTTCGGCGTGCGCGCCGCTTCTTGAATCCGCTTTGACAATTGCCCGTGCGCTCTTCACCATGATGACCCGGGAGGGTCCACGGTGAAGCTCGGTGATTTTCGTGTCCGCTGGTTGAGTGACGGTCGATTCAAGCTGGACGGCGGCGCCATGTTCGGAGTGGTGCCCAGGACGCTCTGGCAGATGCGTTATCCCGTCGATGATGAGAACTACATCCCGCTCGCGTTGAACTGTCTGCTGATCGAGACCCCCGAGGCGCGGATTCTCGTCGACGTGGGATATGGAACGCGCCTGACCCCCAAGCAGACGGGTATTTTTCGTCTGGTCCAGCCTCCCTCTCTTCTCGAGAGTCTTGCCGGTGCCGGTCTGCAGCCCGGGGACATCGACATGGTCGTGTACACCCATCTTCATCATGACCATGCAGCCGGAACCAGCTATCGGGATTCCGACGGGATTCTCCAGGCCACCTTTCCGCGTGCCCGGCATCTCATGCAGCGGGCCGAATGGGATGAAGCCCAAGCCCCGACCACGCGTTCGGCCCATGCCTACTGGGCGGACAACTGGGAACCCCTCGTGCGCGACGGTCTCGTGGACGTGGTCGACGGGGAGTCGTCTCTCGTGCCCGGTGTTCGTGTGCTTCCGACGGGCGGGCACACCCGAGGTCACCAGGCCATCCTGATCGAGTCGGGCGGGGAGGCTGCCTTGCACATGGGCGACCTCCTGCCCACGAGGGCGCACCTCAATCCCCTGTGGGTGATGGCTTACGACGATCACCCGATGGATTCCATCGCAGCCAAGCAGCACTGGCTCGGCGAGGCTCGCTCGCGGGGCTGGTGGCTGACGTTCTATCACGACCCGGAGGTGCTTGCGGCGACTTGGGATGACCAGGGGAACCGTACCCGCGCCGTGCTTGCCGAGGAGGCACTGGTTTGAGCCGTTACGTTCAGTTCGACTTTTCGGGCATCCCCTCATGGGGTCGGATCGAGGAGGATCAGATCGTCCTTCAATCCGGGACCGTCTTCGGAGCCTGGCGAGACACCTCGATGAAGACACCTCTCGAGGGTGCAAAGCTCTACGCGCCAGCCGATCCGAAGCTCATGCTCGGGGTTGGCCTCAATTTTCGGTCCCATTTGCAGGGACGCCCGGAGCCGACCCAGCCCGAACTGTTCCTGAAGGCCCCCGGGTCCCTCCTGGCCCCCGGCGGGGATGTCCGGATCCCGGATCCCGAGGCAGACGTCCATGCCGAGGGCGAGCTTGTCATGGTCATCCGTAAGCGGTGTCAGAATCTCACGCCCGAGAATGCCATGCGGCATGTCCTGGGTTTCACGATCGGCGACGACGTCAGCGCCCGGGCCTGGCAGGCAGGGGACCTGCAATGGTGGCGCGCCAAGGGTAGCGATACCTTCGCGCCTCTGGGCCCCTGGGTCGATACCGAGTTCGACTGGCGTGCCTCGCGCATCGTCACCCGGATCGACGGCGAGGTCGTCCAGGAAGGCGATCTGTCTGACATGGTCTTCGACCCCGTTCAGGTGCTCGTACACGCGAGCAAGCACGTCACGCTCGATTCGGGTGACTGCATCTTCCTGGGGACGCCTGGACATACGCGGCGTCTGGAACCCGGAAACCGGGTGTCGATCGAGATTCCTGGCCTGGGTGTTCTCGAGCACGGCGTCGCGCGCTAGCAAGATTTTCTGAAAGTCATCGACATATTCAGAAAGCGTTAAAAGCGCTTACCCGTCGTTCATCCGAAACGAGGCCAGCATGCTTCCCCATCTCGACAAACGGCGCTTCCTGGCCTCGCTTTCCCTGATTCTCGGTTCGTGTCTCGCCCTCACGGCCTGTGGCAATCCGTTCGGTCGGACTGGCACCGATTCCGAGGGCCTCGTGCATGCCCATCAGGAAGGGAAGTCCATCCCGACCACGCCCGGAGTGCCTGCACTCGGGCAGCAGGCCGCGCTTCCCGTCGACCCCGAGGTGGCCGGTCATGGCGCCGTTCCCTTGACCCTGCTCTATACCTCGGACATCCACTCCCGGGTCGATCCGTTTCCCGCTGGATTCTACCATCGGACCTACGCCGGAAAGGGCGGTTTCGCCCGTATCGCGGCCATGGCTCGTCGGGTTCGTGCCCAGAATCCGGCGACCCTGTTGCTCGATTCTGGCGATTACCTGCAGGGGTCGCCGTACTACAATTTCTTTGGCGGTGAGGTCGAGACCCATGCCCTCGACCGGGCCGGTTACGATGCCGTGACGATAGGCAACCACGAGTTCGATCGAGGGGTTCCCGCCCTCCGCAAGGTCCTGGGTAACTTCCGTGGGCCGATCATCACCACCAATGTGACCTTTTCGCCCGACCTGGGTCAGCGGTACGCCGTGTTGCGAGCCGGCAAGCTACGTGTGGGGGTATTCGCCCTGCTGACCGAGGTTTCCGGGCTCGTCACGGCCCCCAATTTCCAGACGGCCAGCTATTATGACCCCATCAAGGCCGCTCGTGCTGCCGTCGAGAAGCTTTCCAGGGAAGCTGACGTCATCGTCTGCTTGTCCCATATCGGCATCGTGCCACCCTGGTCCGATGATGACGAACCGAACCCCAATCACCTCTCGGACGAGCGTCTCGCCGAGAAGGTCCCCGGGATCGACGTCATCCTCAGCGGCCATGTGCATGCCCTCGTCGAGCGTCCCATCCTCGTCCGGTCCGGCAACCATGTCACGACCATCGTCGCGGATGGCTACGGCGGCGGTTATCTGGGCAAACTCGACCTCGTCGTGAAGGACGGAGCTGTCGTCCAGGCGAACAATAACCTGATCTCCCTCGATGCCTCGGTCGAGCGAGAGCCTTCCGTCGAGTCGGTCATCATGCCGTATCGCTCGCAGATGGCGAAGGTTCTCGATCGCTATCTCGGGCAGGCCCAGGCCGACTTCCGGCGGTATGGCAAGGATGATCTCGAGTCGTCCCTGAACAACCTGATCGCCGATGCCACCCTGGCCGGGGCACGGACCCTGGATGCTGCCGTGGACTTCGGCATGAGCAGCAGTGGCACGCCGCGCAACTATCTCGTGTCGGGTCCCGTCAAGGTCGAGGATGTGTTCTACGCATTGCCCTTCGATAACCGGATCGCGATCGTCGAGGCCCCAGCGCGCACCATCGTCGAGTTGTTGGAAGCCACCCGGCGTGCGGCTGACACCCGTCGGCACGCCATCTCGAATGCCTCTTACACCTGGGATCCCGCACGCAAGAAGGCCTCGAACATCCTCATCGGGGGCAAGCCCCTGGATATGAAGCGGACTTACAAGGTCGCCGTCAACGACTACATGGCTGACGGGGGCTCGGGCTTCTCGATGCTGCAGGGTCTGCGCCGGGTCCAGACGGACATGCTCCAGCGCGATGCGCTCATCAAGCTCATCGAGAGTACGCAGGTGCTGTTTCCGCAGACGGGCCGCATCAAGCTCGTCGGACGCCCCTGACGCTCAGGACCCCACGACGAAACGCGTGATCGCACCGGGCGAGGCCACCCAGGCCTCGCCCGATGCATTTGTCCCCATGGCCTCGGGGCGCACCAGGCTCGCATCCCAGAAGATCCGCTGTTCACCCGTGGCCGGGACCAGTCGCATCAGGGTCGAGGCTTCACGTGAGAGCATCCAGACGTACCCCAGGGAGTCCGCCGTCACCTGGCTCAGCGGGCTTCGTACAGGAGTGACGGTCCGGAGCACGCGGGCGGAGTCCAGTTTCTGGAGGCTGCTCCCGGCATCCCGGGCCTCGATCGCGACCCAGGCGAAGCCGTTCAGGTCGACGGCCATCGGACCGGTGGCCGGCGCATCCAGCGTGATCGTCGCGATCGGGGCCCCGGTCGTCGGATCCAGTCGCCACGCAGACCGGGCTCCTCGAGAAGCGACCCACACGGAATCGGTACCGGTCGCCACCACGGGGTCGAGGCCTGTCGGGACGCTCCAGGTCACGACCGAGGGAGTGGCTGCGGGGTGCCATCCGACGACTCGCGATGCCGAGGCCTCTGTCCACCAGAGACGCTGTGTGCCGGCCCAGGCCAGGCTGCGCGGAGCTTCAGACAGGGGGACCGGCGCGGATGCCGATGCGGCGTCCCCCGATGAAGGGATCCGCCAGAGGGTGTCGGGGGCATGACCCACCAGCCAGCATGTGCCGTCCGGTCCGGTCGTCAGGGACCGGATGTCCCCCACGAGTGAGAGCCGCTCCGTTTCCGTCCCCTGACGGTCCAGGCGGACGAGCGTCGGACGGGGATCAT
>JBEIFE010000037.1:0-9998 GCA_040382575.1 Candidatus Sericytochromatia bacterium | reverse complement strand
GAGGTGATCTTGCGACGGACGTCCTCGGGATCCATCTGCCACGTGGAGGAAAGCGAGTCGACGAACACCGGGGTGGCACCGACGTAAGCGATCGCATTCACCGAGGCGATGTACGTCAAAGAGGGAACGAGCACCTCGTCACCGGGTCCGATCCCCAGGGCGACGAGCGCCAGGTGCAGGGCGACGGTGCCATTGCAGACCCCCGTCGCATGACGCACACCCGTGTAGGCGGCGAAAGCTTGCTCGAACTCTCGCAAGAACTTGCCCTTGGACGAGATCCAGGTGGAATCGAGACATTCATTGACATACCGACGCTCGTTACCTGCAAGGGATGGCTGGTAGACCGGGATGCGAAACATCCTGAACGCTCCTCAACAAATCCGGGCGCCGCGCATCGGCTCCCCGAATGCACGGCCCGCGATCCCGTAGGCGATCCAGACGAACACGCCCCCCGAGAGAACCGTGGCCACGAGCAACGGCCCGATGGGCCAGGCCGTCATGTGCAGAGCCCTCTCGAGGGCGAACACTCCAGCGGCCGGCAAGAGATAGGCCAGCACATAGGGCCAGGAGCCCTGCGCGAGCGAAACCTTGAACACGATAGCATCCGTGACCAGGAGCGCGAGACTGGCCTGGACCAGGTTGACCAGATAGGCAACCCCGGCCCCGGGCAGGCCCAGGGCGGGCAGGGCCAGGGTCATCACCCCCGCGACCAGAAGGCCACTCAGGACGCCGAAGATCACGTTGAGACGGATATGCCCCGTTCCATGGAGCAGATAGTACGGCACGATGGTCAGAGCGGCGAGTCCACCGTATGCCATCGCGAGAAGCCTCAGGGTTGGCGCGGCACGGTTCGAGAAATCCGCCCCGAGCCAGACCGTCAGGAGCCAGGACGAGAGCATGTACAGGGGAATCCAGCAGGTGGCGGCCAGCGTCACGATGGCCCGCATGGCACGCGCATACAGGATCCGGAGATTTTGCAGTTCACCGACCCCGACCATGGCGCTGGTCATCGGAAAGAGCGTAGAGGAGGCCGCGGCCAGCAGGCCGTGTACCTGCTGACCGACCTGCAGGCATACCGTGTAATAGGCCAGGGGGGCCGCTCCGAGCAGCGAGCCGATCAGCAACCGGTCGATGTTCTGAAAGAGGAGACCCGCCAAGGTCTGGAACCAGCTCCACACCCCGAAGCCCAGAACCTCTCTCAGGACCG
The DNA here is from genome assembly GCA_040382575.1 of Candidatus Sericytochromatia bacterium. Lineage (GTDB taxonomy): Bacteria > Cyanobacteriota > Sericytochromatia > S15B-MN24 > UBA4093 > JAYKJE01. The sequence continues at coordinate 8,791 of JBEIFE010000037.1, read as the reverse complement.
CCCGGTCGAGCGAAGGGCCCAGGCGAAGTCCGGGAACCAGTCGCCTCACCAGCAGGGCCCGCAGGACAGCGACCAGGGCCGTTGCGGCACACGTCGTGGCCACCATGGCCTCCACACCTGCACCGCGAGCCGCGAGGGCCACGCAGATCAGCAAGGTGAGGGCTCGCCCGCCCGTGGCGAGGCGGGCATTGAGATCGTAGCGCTCCAGGCCCCTCAGGGTCGCGGCCAGGACCGAGTCGACCATCAGGATGGCCATGAGCAGGCCCCCGAATCGCATGGCCATGAGGGCGGAAGGCAACAGAGCATCATCCACCTTGAAGAAGCGATACACCAGAAAGGGCGCTATCCGCTGCACCGCCAGGGCCGTGAGGAATCCCAGGCCCGCGTTGATTGCGAGCGTCGCCCCGACCACGCGGGCCACGGCATCGCGATCCTGCCTGGCCCGGTGATGGGACACGAACTTGATGGTCGCGTCTCCCAGCCCCAGGCCCGCGAGCCCGCTCATGGCGATGACGGTGTTGACCATCATCCACACGCCATACATGGATGCACCGAGGCGGCTCAGCAGGAACGGGGTGCTGAGCAACATCATCAACGGCTGGGCCAGGTACTCGAACGAACTCCATGTGGCGTTCCGCAGCCCTCGCGTCACCAGTGGAGACTGGCAAAGCACCTGCCAGCGCTCGAGCATGGTCCTGAAGGGCGTCATGGCTGGCGGGCGTAACGGGCCATCACGTGCCTTCCGGGCGACGCGACGCGGGAACGACCTTCTGGCGCTCCTGAACCTCTTGACCGTCCGGGAGCTCCGCCGACTCGCGATCGGGCCAGAGGACCATGGCCCCGCCCATGCAGGCGCCGAAGACGGCCATGACGCCCCCCCACAGGAGGTTCACGTTGAACCCGAGCGACACGGCATAGACTTCGCGCGGGGTGGTGAGGCCGTGGACCACGAGCAGCAGACCGACGAGACCGAAGAGCAGACCGATGGGCATGCGGATGTCGAGCACGGAAGGCCTCCTACCAGAACCAGACGTTCAGGGCGACGGTGAGGACGAGCACGACGGCTCCCACGATGGCCGGGCGACGGAACCAGGGCACTCCGGCCTCCGAGGGACGCGGCGTCTCGCTGTAGACGAGCCCGACGAGCTCCGAGGCCGGCCTCGGCGCCGTGGCCAGGCTCACGCCGATCGTCGCGACGAAGCAGACCGTGAAGGCATAGAGGGCCTGGTAGAAGTTGCTGGCCATGTCGCTGGGGTAGTGCAGGCCCGCGAGCTTCGTGAGCGCGAAGTGGATGGCCGCCGCGACGGTACCGGCCACCAGACCCCAGAAGGCGCCGTGGCCCGTCGCCCGCTTCCAGAACATGCCAAGCAGGAAAGTCGCGAACAGCGGCGCATTGAAGAACGAGAACAGGAGCTGGAGGTAGTCCATGAGGTTGTGGAAGCCCATGGCCAGGTACGCCGCCCCGATGGAGAGCAGGATGCCCCCGACCGTGGCCATCTTGCCCATCCAGAGGTAGTGGGCGTCGTCGGCATCCTTGCGCACGTAGGCCTGGTAGAGGTCGTAGGTCCACACGGTGTTGAAGGCCGTGACGTTGCCGGCCATCCCCGACATGAACGAGGCCAGCAGGGCCGTGAGACCCAGGCCCAGCAGCCCGGGCGGATAGTACTTCTGCAGCAGGAGCGGCAGGGCCTGGTTGTAGTCGTAGGACCCGTCGGCGAGCTTCGGCAGGAGCGGGGAAGCGCCGGGGGCGAGGTTCTCGGTCAAGGCGATCGCGATGAGACCCGGAGTGATGACCAGGAACGGGAAAAGCATCTTGGGCACGGCCGCGATGAGCGGGGTGTTGCGCGCGGCCGTCATGTCGCGGGCGGCCATGGCGCGCTGGACGACCAGGAAGTCCGTGCACCAGTAGCCGAAGCTCAGGACGAACCCGAGCCCCATGACCATCCCGAACCACTCGATGCCCATGGGATTGCCCGCGGCCGTCCCCATGCCCGCCCAGGCATGGCGAAAGCCCTCGGGAACGCGGGAGAGCATGGCCTCCCAGCCACCCAGGTCGCGGATTCCCAGCGTGACGAGGGGCGTGAAGCCGAAGACGATCAGGAAGAACTGCACGACCTCGTTGTAGATGCTGCTCGTGAGGCCGCCCAGGAAGGTATAGGCCAGCACGACGCCTGCCGCGACGAGGATGCTGGCATGCAGGTTCCAGCCGAGCATGGTCTGGAACACGACGGCCATCGCGTACAGGCTGATGCCCGAGGCCAGAACCGTCATGGCCGCGAAACTCAGGGCATTGAGCGCGCGGGTCTTCTCGTCGAAGCGCAGCTTGAGGTACTCGGGGACGCTGCGAGCCTTGGAGCCATAGTAGAAAGGCATCATGAAGACGCCCACGAAGACCATCGCCGGGATCGCTCCCACCCAGTAGAAGTGGTTGGTCGACAGCCCGTACTTGGCGCCGTTGGAGGCCATGCCCATCACTTCGAGCGCGCCCAGGTTGGCAGACAGGAAGGCCAGGCCCGTCACCCAGGACGGGATCTTGCGCCCCGCGCCGAGAAAGTCCTCTGCCTTGTGGATGGAGCGCTTGAGAAAGGCCCCGATGCCGAGGACGAAGGCGGCGTACAGGACGAGGATCGCATAATCGATCCATTGCGGTTGCATCCCGGCTGGATCCTTTCTTCGGTCAGGTTGACTGTTTGCCAAAGGGGGCAGGAGCGGCGAAAATGGGCAGTCGGACCCAATCACGTCGGGTCCGGACGTGAAAAGGACGCTCGATGACACCGGCTCGGCCCGTCACCCTTCTTTGTATCATGGCCGCGACGAAGGGTCTCTACGCAGAGGCCTTCCTGCGCGAGGCCCGGGCGCTGGGCGCGCGGGTACTGGTCCTGACGGATGAACAGGCGCTGGGTCTCACCTGGCCGCGCGACGTCGTGCACGACGTACTGGCCGTCCGCAACATCTTCGACCGGCAGGAGCTGCGAGCCGCCGTGAGCTATCTGGCGCGTCACGAGGCGATGGACCGGATCGTGGGTCTCGGCGAGTACGACATCGAGCTCGGGGCCGACCTGCGCGAGCACCTGGCCCTGCCCGGCATTCCGGCATCGACCCTGCTGGGCTTCCGCGACAAGCTCGCCATGCGCGTGCGTGCCCGTGAAGCGGGAATCCCGGTCCCTGATTTCACGGGGCTCTTCAACCGGCAGGCGATCGCCGCCTTCCTGGAGCGCAACCCGGCCCCCTGGCTCGTGAAGCCGCGGACGGAGGCCAGCAGCAACGGCATCCAGCGCTGTTTCGACCGCGAGGGCGCCTGGGGAGCGATCGACGGCCTCGGCGACGAGCAGGCCCACCACCTGCTGGAGGCCTTCGTGACGGGCCCCGTGTGCCACGTGGATGCCCTCACCTGGAACGGGCGGGTGGTCTTCGCGCAGGCCCACGTCTACGGCAAGCCCATCCTCGAACTGCATCGCGAGGGCGGGGTGTTCACCACCCGGCGGGTGACACCCGGCTCGACCGAAGAGAAGGCCCTTCTGGCCCTCAACACCCGCGTGATCGAGGCCTTCGGTCTGCCATGGGGGGCGACCCACCTCGAGGCCATCCAGGGCCCGGACGGGACGTTCCACTTCCTGGAGATCGGCGCCCGCGTGGGAGCCGGCATGATCGAGGAACTGGTCGAGGCCACCCGGGGCCTCAACCTGTGGGCCGAGTGGGCCCGCATGGAGGTCGCCCTGGCCCGCGGCGAGGCCTATGGCCTGCCCGAACTGACCGACTGGCAGGGCGGCGTGGCCATCACCATGGCCCACCACGAGTGGCCCGACCTCTCGGGGCTCACGGGCGAGGGCGTCAGCGGTCACGTGCCCAAGCCCTACCACGCGGCGCTGCTGGTGACGGGGGCCGAGGCGACGGCGGTCGAGACGCGAGTCGAGGCGAGCGCCCGGGCGCTTGCCCATCGCTTCCAGGGACACTGAGGAGCAACCGGGCCGGTTTTCATTCCGGTTTGTACGTGAACTGGGTCGATTTTCCTTCCAGTTTTGCCATGAACTGGATCGGTTTTCCTTCCACCTCGTGATACGATCCGGACGATAATCCGACCGGAGGCCTGGTCCCGTGCTGGAGCTGCTGAAAACACTCATCCTCGACTCGCAGGAGACCGAACTTCCCACAGGGGTTCCCCGACGGGTAGACTTCACGGCCTTGCCCCGGAAGGCGAGCGTCCTCATCGGCGTGCGGCGTGCGGGAAAGTCGACCTTTCTGGCCCAGCAGATCCGCCGATTGCTCGAAGACGGGGTTCCCCGCGAGAACATCCTCTATCTGAACTTCTTCGACGACCGGTTACACGGTCTCCAGCATGGGGGGCTCTCCCTCGTCCTGGAAGCCTACTTCACGCTGTATCCGGAAAAGAAGAACCGGGACACGGTGCACTTCTTTTTCGACGAGATCCAGATGGTGCCCGGGTGGGAACCCTTCGTGGACCGCCTGTTGCGGACCGAGGCATGCACCGTGACCCTGACGGGATCATCCGCCCAGATGCTATCCCGCGAGATCGCCACGCAGATGCGCGGTCGTGCCCTGCCCAGGGAAATGTTTCCCTTTTCCTTCCGGGAATTCCTCGACCACGCCGGTCTCGATCCGGACGGCCCCATGTCGACCAGGAAGCGACTGACCCTCCGGAAAGCATTCGATGCTTTCTGGGCATCTGGCGGGTTCCCCGAGGTCCTGGAGCTGGACCCGGGACTGCGAACCCGCATCCACCAGGAATACTTCAACACCATGGTGTTCCGGGACCTCATCGAACGGCACGACGTGGGACATCCTCGAGCCGTCATGGACCTGGCTCACTGGCTCATGGACCACACGGGCTCGCTGTACTCGGTGAACAGCCTGACGGGATACCTGAAGGCCCTGGGGCACCGGATCCAGAAGTCCTCCGTCTCAGATGTCCTGACCTGGTTCGAGGACGCTTACATCCTTTTTTCCGTCCGGATCCACGACGCTTCCCTGGCAAGAGCGCAGACCAATCCGAAGAAGGTCTACTGCATCGACCATGCCCTGGTAAATTCCGTCAGTTCGGGCATCCTCGTGAATGCGGGCCATCTGCTCGAGAATCTGGTCTTCACGGCCCTGCGCCGGGTCACGGCGAATATCTTCTATTACAAAAGCAAGACCGGTCTGGAAGTCGACTTCGTGGCCCTGATGCCGGATCGGACGCGCCAGCTCGTCCAGGTCTGCGAGACCCTGGTCAGCCCGCAGACGCGGAAGCGCGAGGTGATTGCGCTGCAGGCGGCCATGACCGAACTGGGCCAGACGACCGGGGTGATCGTGACCCGCGACGAGCAGGAAACCCTCGAGGTCGACGCAGGGACGATCCGTATCCTGCCTGCCTGGCAATTCCTCCTCGAGCTGTCCTGACCATGAGATACTTTACGCACCTATTTTCATGATATAATTACATCATGAAAAACAGCTCTCTGCTTCATCATGACCTGGGCGCCAAGTGGGCGCTCCAGCACCAGGCCCCGCACCTGGCCCGGGATCTGGCCGACCATCCGGAAGCCGTCTCACTCGGGAGCCACACCGTCGAATTGCAGATCCTCCGACGGACTCCGGACCACGTCATCCGCGTCCGGCATCCGCAAGCCGGTGATCGCCTCTACCTGCTCGAGGTCCAGAGTCGGATCGATCCCAGACTGCCCCGACGACTGGCCGTCGAAAGCCTTGCCCTGCACCAGCAGACGGGCCTGCCAGTGGCCCCGGTGGTGCTGTACACCGGCCGGGTGGGGAAGAAACGGCCAGGCCCCGTCCAGTACGATGTGGACGGGCTGCTTTGCCACGTCCCCTTTCGCGAGATCATCCTGGCCGAACGGGATGCCCGAACCGAACTCGAACGAGGCCCCGAGTCCGCCTGGTGGCCCTTCATCCCCTTCATGAAAGGGGGACGGAAGCGTCAGATTCTCGAGCCCATGATCCGGCGGATGGCTGACCGGGAAGACCAGATCGAGAGTCTCGACCATGTGATCTGCATGGCCGGGGACGTGCTAGAACAGGAATGGGTGCAACGCGTGCTGGAGGGAACCATGTGGGACGAGGTCACGGGACGTCACCTGCGCAAGGGAACCATGCATTACTTCCTCAAGGAAAAGTGGAAGGGCGAAGGTCTCGCCGAGGGTAAGGCAGAAGAGGCTCGCCGGATGGTCAGGCGCGCGATCGCCCGACGGTTCGGCCTTCCCGACGAATCCCTGACTCGGCGGCTGGAGCGCCTCGATCTCGAGCAGCTCGAATGTTTGAATGAGGAACTGGCCTTCCTGGCCACCCGGGAAGACCTGGACACCTGGCTCGCGCGTTCACCCCTCTAGACGAGGGGTTTCAGATCGGGGGCGATCGCCTCGCGGAAGGCCGGCGCGAGACTGGCCCAGGCGACCACGTCGACCCGGAACGGCAACCCGGCCTCCTCGAATGCCTCGTCCAGCCGAGCGTGGTCGGAAAGCCCCAGCGGCATGTCCCCCATGACCACGAGGTCGAGGTCCGAATGAGGCTTGCACCACCCTCGCGCGCGGGAGCCGAAGACCTTCACCTCGCGTCCGGGCACGATCCGGGACAGGACGGCCTGGACGCTGGCCCGTTCGGTATCCGAGAGCGCGATCACGTGCCGGAAGCCCGTGTGATCAACCGCTCGAGCAGGATGCTCGCCTCCTCGAGGAATCCGGGCAACACCTCGAAGACCTCCTTTGCCTTGCTCTCGTCATAGGTGTGACTCGTGGCCCCACGGGCCTTTCGATAGTCTCGCCAGACGGGCCAGGGCGAGTGCAGCAAGCCGTGCTCGTGCCCGGCATGGATGAGTTCGGCGAAGGACCAGCCGTCGACCTCGGCAGGATTGGCGACGACGGCCTCCATGTGGCGCTTGAGCATCTTCCAGGACAGCTCGTAGGTGAACTCGAAGGCCTGGATGGCCGCGGCACGCAGCTGGAGACCGAGCTCGGGATCCCGCCGGGCAAGGTCCGAATGCGCAAAGTCGAGACTCTTGCGCAGCTGGGCGATCGCCCGCTCGAGGGACGACAGGTCCAGGGGCATCGGGCTAGACACTCACGACCGTGAGGCCCGGATCGACGTCGACCCGGATCATGTGCTCGATCGCCCGGAGCGTCCCCGAGATGCTCGAGGGGCACGAGCCGCAGGCGCCCTGGTAGCGGATGGTCAGGGTGTAGTTCTCGAGCGACACGATGTCCAGGCCGCCCCCGTCACCGGCGAGCGCCGGACGAACACGGGTCTCGAAGACCTCTTCGATCTTGGGCAACAGCTCGCGATCGGTCTCGGTGAGGGCCGTGGCGCCGCTTGCCGGGCGGGCAGCGACTGGAGTCTCGGCCTCGGCCTCGCGGGCCAAGGCCTGCTCGATGCGCGGCTGGAGTTCCGCCCAATCGGTGGCGGGCTCTTTGCTGACCGTCACGAACGACGGCATGAAGAAGACCGTTTTGACGGCACCGAGTTCGAACAGTGCCCGCGCCAGCGGATGGGCATCGGCCTCGGTGGGCGACTCGAACGAGCGGGCCCCGCCCTCGGTCACGCGGCCATCGACCACGAACTTGAGGGCGTGGGGATTGGGGGTGGCTTCGACGTTCAGGACCTTCACGGGGGACACCTTTCCAGGACAGGGGGGACTGGCTCCATTGTACCGCCCACAGACGCCCGTGCTGGACCGCCACGACGTGACGTACCACCGGTGCCCGGCCTGCGGGTTCGTCCAGACGGACCCACCGACCTGGCTCGCGCTGACATACGCCGAGGCCATCACGGCAAGTGACCTCGGTCTCGTGAGTCGAAACCTGACGATGGCCCGATTCACGCGAGCGCTCATCTCCCTCGGCTTCGACCGGGTGGACGATTCCTCGACCACGGCGGTGGCACGGGATTGCTGGTGCGCCTCCTGCGCGATGCCGGCCTCGACTTCCGGCGCTCGGACGCGCATGCCGAGAATATCTTCGCGCGCGGATTCGAGGGAACCCTCGACGGGAGCGAGACCTACGAGCTCGTCACGGCATTCGAGGTGCTCGAGCACCTGGTCGACCCGGTGGGGGAACTCGAGCGGATCCTGACCTGCACGGAGAGCGTGTTCCTGAGCACGGTCCTGTTGCCCGAGCCCGCGCCGCCCCCCGCGGAACACTGGTACTACGGTCTCGAGCACGGGCAGCATGTGTCCCTGTTCACGCGGCCGGCCCTCGAGGCGCTGGCGCGACGCCTGGGCGTGCGGCTCCTGAGCCACGGCAGCCTGCACCTGCTGACGCGCCGACCCGTGACGACCCGGGCGTTTCGCGTGGCCACCGATGCGCGCCTCGCGCTCGTCGTGAACATGCTGAAACGCCGCCCCTCCCTCGTGGCGAGGGACGTGGCGGCGCTTCAGAAAGGTCTGACCGGGCGCTCACCCGCCGGTTGAACAGCAGGTGATACCCGGATGTGGGTCAGGCGAAGGCGGGCTCGAAGGTATCGGCCGCAATCTTCTCGAAGCCACTCATCTTGCGCAGGATGTTGTACCGCTTGAGGATCTCGTCGTGCGAGAGCGTCCGGAGGCGATCGCAGCTGAACATCTCGACGTTGAAGCTCGCCATGACCGAGCCCACAATGATGGCGCGGCGGATGTTCTCGTCCGAGAGGTCGTCGGTGTAAGCCAGGTAGCCCAGAAAGCCACCCGCGAAGGAATCCCCGGCCCCGGTGGGATCCGCGACCTCCTCGATGGGATAGGTCGGGGAGATGAAGATGTGCCCGTTGTCCTGCACGAGCATGGCGCCGTCTTCACCCTTCTTGATGATGACGG
>JBEIFE010000036.1:0-10030 GCA_040382575.1 Candidatus Sericytochromatia bacterium | reverse complement strand
GGTATCTCGCAAGCCTGCTCTGAGCCGGCAAGAAGCCTCACGTGCGACGGCCTGACATTCAGGCGGTCGCTTTCAGTTGCAAGGCCCTGCGAAGCAGGGACGAGCACCGAAAAGGACGCCCCACCCGCAAGGCCCTGCGAAGCAGGGACGAGCTCCGAAAAGGAAGTCCCACCCGCAAGGCCCTGCGAAGCAGGTACGAGCTCCGAAAAGGGGGAGCGACGGTTCACCGGGAGGCGAGTGGCGAGCGCGCCCGCATCGGCCGGGGCGAAGCGTACTGGAAGTACGTGAGCCACGGTCGAGAGGACGTAAGCCGCCAATCGCCCGCGGTGAACCGTCGCAGTGGGAGCGGCGGGAGTCGAACCCGCAAGCCGTTAGGCGGGCGATTTTAAGTCGCCTGCGTTTGCCATTTCGCCACGCTCCCGTGACCGGCGTCAGGGTGCCGGAGTCGGGGTCGGATCCAGGAAGCGCACGGGCATCTCCCCGGGGCGGGTGAGCCCGAGGCGTTCTCGTGCGATGCGCTCCACGCCCGAGAGGGTCCTCGCGTCCGCGATCCGGTCGCGCAGTTCAATCTCTCTGGCCCGGGCGTGCTTGACCTCTGCGTCCAGGATACGCGCCTGACGGAGGAGATGATACTCCTGGATGCCGAGATGAGCCAGACTGATGGCCAGGTAGAGGGAGATGCACCAGCCCATGACGGGCCAGGTGATCCAGGCACGCACGGGAGAGGGAATGGTTCGCTTGGGACGGCGTGGCACGGGCCTCCTCCATCTACCGGTTCCTGGATCAGTCTAACGGAGGGCGGACTCGCGATCGAGGGAATCCATCACAGCCTGAGGGGCGAGATGGGCCTGCCAGGCCTGCGGGAGACGTGCGATCGCCCGCACACCTGCACCGATACGTGCATATGCGGTGCGAGAGAGTTCACTGGCACCGCAGGCGGGGCATTCCCCGGCGGCGGGCACATCAGCAGCTCCGCAGCGACCGCAGGCCACGAGCGGGTGCGAAAAGGCGATCGCCTGGCAACCCGATTCACGAGCGCGGCGGAGTTCTTCCGCGAGACGGGCGGTGTCTTCTCCTCGCTGAGCGAGGGGGAGCACCGCGACGGCCCCACGACCGACGAGCCGCTGGGCTTCACCCTCGGCAGCAAGGACACCGGGAGCCAGGGAGGCCCCGGAGCCATAGACAGCGAGGTCCGTGAGACCGGGCACCTCACCGAAGTCGCGGCGATCGCAGACGGGGAAACGGACGGCCGCTTCCTCGTCGGTAGAGCCGTCGAGGACGAGCACGAGACCGTGCTTCTCGGCGGCGGAGGCAAGGCGCCGACGGAGGCCCTCAAGCCAGGTTCGAGCTACCTCGCGAGAACCGAGAGAAACAGGATCATCCCCGGTCCAGGCCCTGACGGCCTCGGCCAGGCCCGCGATCGCCACCCATGCGGTCCGCGACGAGCAGGGCAGAGCGTGGGCAGCGAGGAAAGGCTGGTCGAGGTCGCGCAGGTCCGAGGTGGCCTCGATGCGATGTCGGATGGCGCGAACGGCCAGGCGAACCTGCCGGTCGAGGACCGTCTCGAGGTCGAGCCCATCATGACGGGCGCGCAGGACAGCCCGGACGAGATTCAGGGTGACGCGAGCGGCGACCAGGGGCTCCTGCTCTTCACGCGCAAGGACGAAGGTGGGCTGGAGACGGGTCGAGGCAAGGCGTAACGCCTGGGCGAGGACGGGATCCGTGGGGCCGAGCAAGGGATCGACGTGAAAACGGACATCCAGAGCCGTGACGGGCTCGACTCGCTCGAGCGCCGCGAGGCAGGCACGCGCGACCCGGGCCGCCGTCGGATCCGTCGAGACACCGACCTCGAGGCTGGCCAGAGTGGAACGGCCCGCCCGTGGGCTGGCCAGCACGTTCAACCACGTGAACATCCCCACGAGGGCCTCTTCAAGGGCCAGATCCGTGACGGATGAGCCCTGCAGGGCCTCGGCCCAGGCGAGGTCGAGGTCGGGAACCCGGACCGGGCCGGCCACCTCGCGAGCGGCGAGCTGAATGGCCATCGCCGTGAGCATGGCCATCCCCTGAGGGGTCACACCGGGCGGAACGATGCCTCCCTCGGCCACGAGCCCCTCGCGGAGCAATCGAGATAGGGGCAGGGTGATGGAATGGGGGGCGATCGCCTGGAGAGGCAGATCCGACAGGTGAAGTTCCCCGCGAAGATGCGCCTCGACGAGCTCCTCGGGCAAGAGACGCTTGAGCGCGAACTCGGTACTGGCCGTCCAGCCGATCCGCGAGAGCTTGTCGGCGGCGCTGGTGGGAACTCCCGTGCGCGCATCGTCTGCGAGGATATCCTCGACGGTATCCATGAGCTCGGTTTTGGCCTCGCGAATGCGGCTCCGGCGGGCGCGGTAGAGGATGAAGGACCGTGCCATCCGGACTTGACCCTGCTGGATCAGAACCCCCTCGAGCACGTCCTGGACGGACTCGACGGATGGGACGACACCCGGATTCAGCGCGGCGAGTTCACCAAGGACGCACTCGACGAGGGGTTCGAGAACGGTCGGAGAGGCTTCCTGGACGGCCTGCGCGGCTTTCGTGAGGGCCTGGATGATCTTGGTCGAATCGAAAGGGACGATCCGACCATCGCGCTTGCGGATCTGCTCGGGGAGTGCGGATGGCATGGGACCTCGCTCAGAGAGGCTGGACTTCCTGGAGGGTGCGCAGTTCGAGGACGAAATCCGCGATGCTGGCGAAATGACGGTAGACGGAGGCAAACCGGACGTAAGCGACCTCGTCGAGCGCCCGCAGGCGCTCGAGCGTGAGCTCACCGATCGCCGCGGCAGGTGCCTCGCGCTCGTATCGGCGGATGAGTTCGGCCTCGATACCGGCAACGAGGTCCTCGATCTGTTCGGGCTTGACCTCGGTTTTGACGCACGCACGGAGGAGGCCCGTCGCCAGCTTGCGAGGGTCGAAGGGTTCCCGGTGACCGTCGCGCTTCAGGACCATCAGGGGAAGGACCTCTGCGCGCTCGTAGGTCGTGTAACGGCGGCGACATGCCTGGCATTCACGACGGCGTCGCAGGCAGGTATCGTCCTCGAGCATGCGACTCTCGAGAACCCGGGACTCGTTCGCCTGACAGTGGGGGCAACGCATGGTGCACCTCGGTGGGGGACGCTACCATTCTAGGTAGGTGCATGAGGGCTGTCGAGAGAAAACGGTCTGCACCGGCTCCGGAGGTGTCATGAAGCTCGAATTCGATTCCCCCTTGCGTCGCGTGGATCGCCTGGCAGTCGAGGCGGCGCAGGCCCTGGCAGAGGCCAGTCCGAGACACCGGGGCCTCGTGCGATACCACGAGCACGATGAACGTATCCAGCGAATGATCAACGTGCTCCGGCCCGAGAGTTATGTCCGCCCCCATCGCCACGCAACCCCCGCCAAGACCGAGATCTTCGTCATCCTGGTCGGTAGGGCTCACGTGGTTCGCCTGGATGATAACGGGCGCCCCGTGGAAAAGGTGACACTCGTGGCCGGGCAAGACTGCTGGGGGGTAGAAATCGCACCGGGGACCTGGCACACGGTGGTACCGGGGGCTGAAGGGGCAGCTCTGTACGAGATCATCGAGGGGCCATTCGACCCGAAATCACACAAGGAATACCTGGAATCGTCCCCGGATGAAGGGACAGCTGAAGGACGTGAACTCCTGGAAAGTTGGGCCAGATGGTGCGAAAGCGAGCATGACACCGGCGGGTTGTGATCGCACTCGCAGCCGAAAATCCTCGAGGTCGTTAAGATCCAATCATCATGGAACGACAGGATGAGCTTGATCTGTTGGGGATTCCCGGCTGGCACGCGTGTCGCAAGCGCCTGGCATCGAGGCCGGGCGTACACGCGATCCGGGCGGAGGCCTGGCTGCCACGCCTCGTGGTGACGTCAAACGGGCTGATCGACCGCGCACGCAAGGGCAGCATCGTCGGGTGGTATTCCCCTGTCGAAGAAGAGGGAACGATCCTGTACCGGATCGAGACGCGGGGCCTTGACCCGGCCAGTCTCGAGGCGCTCCTGGAGTTCCTGCGCCTCGAGCCGGGAGTTCCGGATCAGGCGTGAGACGCTTCGTGCTCCAGCCAGCGCACCCGCGCGATGGGGCCATAGGCGGTGGCAACCTTGCCTGGCTCCTGGATGAAGAAGTAGCCTTCGAGCAGCTTATAGACATGTTCGGGCTCGTACCGCGAAACCGTGACGGCAGGCAACTCACGGCGATCGGAGCGATTGGCGTCCCATGTCCAGAGAGGGCCGAAGCCCAGGATGGATACGGGCATCGCCGGCGCGGTCTTGTAGCGCCTGGTCCCTGCTCCGGGCTGGAAAGAAACGAGGTCGAGGCCATCCGCATCGTTGCGCATCAGGCGAGCAATGGAACCGTCGGCCAGTTCGAGGTGCATGGTGGTCGGAAAGTCTGCGTGCTTCATGGGGCCCTCTCGGTTGGGTCTGAACGCCAATATTATACCGGCTCCGGGGCGCACGGCCGCGTGGTACAACCCGTGAAGGGGAGACGACGCGCGTGAACTGGCAGTGGTGGAGCTTCGCCATCGATGGCTTCAACAGCGTGCTCGTCACGCTGGGTGTCCTTTTCGGCTTGCAGGTCCTTTATTACGTCTTCGGCGGAGGGGTGCCAGGCACCACGTGGTACTTCTCGCGGAGGATGCGCGACCCGCGCTCCTTCATCCGCCGCGAGAACGTCGTGGAGCTCATGGAACGGGGCGATGCCTTCGCGAAACAGGTTCTCGTGGGTGCGATCGATGACACGGACCCGACCATCCGGGGCCTTGCGATCGAGGCCCTGGCGCTCACCGGCGACCCTTCCCTGATCTCGATGATCATCGGATGCCTGAAGGATCCGCACGAGGCCGTCCGGCTCAAGGCGGCGAACTCGCTGGCACGAATCGCCACCCCCGAGGTCGCGCAGGCCATGAAGGACCTCCTGCGCTCGCCCGACGTCCGGTTGCAGTTCGTGGGGCTGCGCTTCTTCAAGGACTACCGGGATCCGGAGGCCGTCCCATCTCTGGCTGCACTCACCCTCGAGGCCGAAGAGAGCATGCTGACGACCACGATCCAGGTTCTGAGTGCTTACGGTGACTCGGCCCTGGCCTCGCTGGCTCGCCTGATTCCTTCGTCCGGTGAGAACGTCCGGAATGTCCTGCGGGCCATGCTGGATATCAACCGGGTGAACGCCTACGAACACCTGTGCGATGCCTTCACGGCCACGGTCGACAACGAGATTCACCGGGAAATCCTCTGGGTTTTCAGCCGTCAACTCTTCCAGGATTCGGGCAAGTTCCTGGTGGAGTTCGTGGGACAACCCAATTTCCCCTCACGAGAATCCGTGCTCGAGACCCTGCCCTTCCTGGCCGATGCGTCCGTTTTCTTGATTCTCGCAAAAAATCTGTCGGACCCGGACCTTCGGCTCCGACGTCGGGTAGAGACAGCGCTGGACGGGATGGTGGAGCGTCTCAACATCCAGGATCTGATCGATCCGCTCTGCGAGGCACTCATCGCCCCCGATCAGGAGATGCGGATCTACGCATCGAAGACTCTGGGTCGACTCGGTGGTCGCCTGATCCAGCAGCGAACGATGGAAGTGCTCTGGGGAGACAAGTCAGCAGACGTGGCGACCTTCCTGGAAGGGGTCACGGGCTACAACATCAACCGCATGATCAACTTCGATGCGATCATGCTGGCCGTCGATCGCCTGCTGACCAACAACCGCCCATCCCGCGAAGCGCTCAAAGGAGTCGACTTTCTTTCATCGATGCTCATCGTCCTGTACCGGGAAACCATCCGGGGCTGGCGCCTCGATGACTACACCTGCGAGATGCTCGTGCGGGGCCGACGAAGCGTCTACCCGCTCCGACTCGAGAAGATCCACCCTCTCGCGGTTGACCTGCTCCAGTGGGTCACGACCCGGGCAGAGGGCGACCGCTGGAGAACCGGCAGCAACTCGTGACCAGAAAGGATCCCGCCGTGTCTGACACCCCGATCCCGGCCGAACACCGGGCAGCCCCATCCACCGGATCCACGCCACGTGCTCGCTGGGGAAAACTCCCCGAGATCCACGTGCTGGTTTGCACCAACGAACGTCCCGCAGGTAACCCCAAGGGTTCGTGCGCAGAACGCGGCTCCGTGGCCGTCTTCGACGCGCTCAAGCAGGAAGCTGCCCGGCAGGGTGTGGCAGGCAAAGTGCTGGTGAACCGGACCAATTGCCTGAAACCTTGCGCCTTTGGCCCCACGGTCGTGGTACACCCGAGAGGCGACTGGTACGGTGCGGTTCGTCCCGAAGACGCCCCGGATTTGCTGACGTGCGCGCTGGCGAATCAGCCCCACGAGCCCCGTACGCTTCCCCCTGAGGCACACGACTGCTTCTGAGCACTTCAAACTTGTTCACAGAAACTTAACCATTTCTTAAATTAAAATAGCCGAAAGCCCACCTATGATCGGTCATCAGGTGGACGCGTCGTCGTCTATCCCCCCGAGAGTCCGTCCTCCCGTACGTCGTCTCATCCAGCCTCATTCATCGTCCTCTCGGGCCAGCCGGCGATCCCAGGATCGCCGGCTGATTCATCGAAAGGCCCCCCATGTCGCGTACGTTGCCCACCCGTATCTCCCGGTTGCTCGGGATCGAGGTTCCGATCATCCAGGCCGGAATGATCTGGGTATCAGGAGCACGTCTGGCTGCAGCCGTCTCGGAAGCAGGCGGTCTTGGCCTCGTGGGAGCCGGTTCGATGCGGCCCGATACCTTTCGTGAGCAACTCGCGAAAGTCCGCAATCTGACGGCTCGCCCGGTCGGGGTCAACATGCCGCTGTTCTACAAGTACACGGACGAGTGGATCGCGATCGCCCTCGAGGCCGGCATCCGCGTCTTCTTCCTGTCGGGCGGGAGTCCGGCCCGATACACTCCGATGCTCAAGGACCGTGGCTGCACGGTGGTTCAGGTCATCGGCTCGGTCAAGCACGCCATCAAAGCCCAGCAGGCGGGATGTGACGCGGTCGTGGCCGAAGGATTCGAGGCGGGCGGGCACAATGCCCCGGATGAGACCACGACCCTGGTGCTGGTTCCAGCCGTTCGCCGGGCGGTGGACATCCCGGTGATCGCAGCAGGTGGCATCGCGACGGGAGAAGCCATGGCCGCCACCTTCGCGCTGGGTGCCGAGGGCGTACAGGTCGGAACACGCTTCGCGGCCACCCGGGAATCTTCGGCTCACGAGGCGTTCAAGCAGGTCATCGTGAACGCCGGAGAAGGCGACACCCGTTTGCTCATGAAAAAGGTGATCCCGGTTCGCCTCTGGCGAAACGCCTTCAGCGAACGCGTGGCAGAAGCCGAGTCCGCGGGAGCCTCCCGGGAAGAACTGGAGACCCTGCTGGGATCGGGTCGAGCTCGCCTGGGCATCCATGAAGGGGACATGGTGGAAGGTGAAATCGAGATCGGTCAGGTCTCGGCTCTCATCGAGGATATCCCTTCAGCGCGCGAGATCGTCATCCGTCTCCTGGATGAATACGAGGCAGCCCTCGCAGGACTGCCTCGGTTCGGCGGGAAATGAAGTTCTGTTCAGGTGGCGACGCGTCGCTCACGCTCCCCCGGTGACGAGTCCGACCAGACCCTTGAGGAACGGGCCGATGACCGTATCCCAGAGATTGGAAAGAAAACTCTGGGCTCGCATCAGCAACCCGGGCTGAGCAGGCAAGGGTGCGGGCGATACGGGTGGCGCCGGAAGAGCCGGTGATGAACCCACGGGAGCAGCGACGGGTGCGGTCGGCTGGCTCGAACTGACCGGTGTACCGACCGTCAGGGTCCGGTAGGGAACGGCATAAGGACTGGACGAGCTGATCATGGCTGGAACCTCCGGTCGCGGGTGGGGCCAAGCCGATCATCGGAAGCTTCGCCTTGAAGAGGGTAAAGTCAGTCATAACTCTCGATTAAGATTCGCGAATTCCAGCCACGAGCGAACCCGTGCGAGGCATGTGAACCGTGAAGGTGGTTCCGTGACCCTCTACACTCGTGACATCGATCTGGCCCCCATGAACCTCGACGGACTGACGCACGATGCTGAGCCCCAGGCCACTGCCACCCTGACTGCGCCCCCTGTCCCGAGATACACGGAAGAACCGATCGAAGATGTGCGGCAAATCAGAGGCCGGGATCCCGATCCCCGTGTCCCGGACCTGCAAGAGGACCTCGTCAGCCCGGGGATGAACCGTCAGGTCGATGCGACCACCCCGGGGAGTGAACTTGATCGCATTGGCCAGCAGGTTCACGAAGATCTGTCCGAACCGGAATCGATCGACCCTGAGATGGATCGGAGTGTCCGGAAGGGGACAGCTGAGCTCGAGCCCCCCCCCGGTCGCCTGCGGCTGGACCGTGGCGATCGCCTCTTTCAGCACCTCACGGATATCCACCTCGGATAGGTCGAACCCCCGGCGCGACTCCAGGGCCGAAAGGTCGAGGAGATCGTTGACGAGCTCATGTAAGCGAGCAGCCTCGCGCTCGAGGTCGTCGAGGAAGCTGAGCCGGATCTCGGGATCCTCGTGAGCGCCATCCAGCAAGCTTTCGATGAGCAATCGCATGGACGTGACGGGGGTCCGCAGTTCATGACTGGCATTCGAGACGAACTCGCTTCTGAGTCGATCCGCCTCGAGTTCTCCCGTGAGATCGAGAAAGACGAGCACGTGACCGACCTGCAGACCTTCCGAGTCATAGAGGGGACTCGAGGTTCGCTTCACGAATCGCGCAGGGTTGATCAGTTCGAGGACGGCCACACTCGGACGTTCAGGAAACGCGATCAGAGCTTGATCGAGTCGAGCGACGGCCTCGGGATCTGCCCATCGTCCCGCAAACAGGTGATGGTCCTCGAGATCCGGGGATGCGGGATTACCCGCCAGTGCCTGACGACGGAGCGCCGGGTTGACGAGAACCGGCCTCAGGGCCAGATCGAGGATGAGGAGCCCCTCGCTCATCGAATCGATGGCGGAACGAAGCTCGTTCTTTTCGAGGATGAGACGATCGATCTCGAGCTTTCGATAGCCCTGAAGTTCACGGGCCAGTGCCCCGAAGGCGGCCAGCAGGTCCCGGGTCTCGCCGGCCCGGGGCTCCTGAGCAGGCTCGAGTTCCCCCGTGAGCAGGCGTGTGATGGTCTGGTGCAACCAGGAGAACGGTCGCCACACGACCCCGCCCAGGGCATACGTGAGAGTCGCGGTCAGAGCGATGGCCCCGGCCCATCCACCGATGAGCCAGGGCCAATCTCGCAATGAAAGAACGCGGGTCGCCAGAAAAACCCCGACCACGAGGGCCTGCGTGAAAGCGGCAAGCAAGGTGACCCCGAGGGTGATGACCAGTGGAGGCGGCCCCGGCAAAGCCAGGCGTTCCAGGGGGTTTCTCACGCGCCCAGCCCGGGATCCTGCTGACCGCTCTTACTTGGCAGCACTCTCTTGGGCACCATCCTGCTTGGCAGATCCCTCGTTCCGCAACCGGCGCTCGAAGCGATAGCCCACCCCACGCACGGTCTGGATCCGCATCGGATTGTTGGGATCTTTCTCGATCTTCTCGCGAAGCCAGTGGATGTGAACATCGACAGTTCGGCCTTCGCCGTGGAAGTCGTAGCCCCAGACCTGCTCGATGAGGAACTCCCGGGACAGAACCTTGTTGGCATTGAGGGCCAGGATCTTGAGGAGTTCGTACTCCTTGAGCGTCAGATTCAGGACGCGCCCCGACAGCGTGACCTCGTGCCGATTGAGATCGATGATGAGGTCGCCGATCTCGATCTGGTCGGGCTGGATCTGCTTGACCTCGGAGTAGCGCGACACGAGGCGGAGCAAAGCCTTGATGCGGGCCTGGAGTTCACGCAGGCTGAAGGGCTTGGTGACGTACTCGTCCGCACCGATCTCGAGGCCGACGACCTTGTCGATTTCCTCTCCCTTGGCCGTGAGCATGATGATGGGAATGGGAAATTCCGCGCGAAGTTGCCTGCAGACCTCGTAGCCATCGAGACCGGGCAACATGACG
>JBEIFE010000035.1:0-10065 GCA_040382575.1 Candidatus Sericytochromatia bacterium | reverse complement strand
CCTGGTCCTTTTGCCTGCGGCTCAGACCCGGGACAAGTCCGCCGTGACGCCCGACCAGATGAAGGACGTGATCCAGAAGGTCAAGGACGAGGGGTATCAGTTCATCCTCGTGGATTGCCCGGCCGGGATCGAGCAGGGGTTCAAGAACGCCACGGCAGGGGCCGACGAGGCCGTCGTCGTGACGAATCCCGAGATGTCGAGCGTGCGCGATGCTGATCGCATCGTGGGACTCCTCGAGGCCGAGGGGCTCAAGAATCCCCGCCTGATCGTCAATCGCCTGCGCCCCAAGATGGTCAGCAAGGGTGAGGCCATGACCGTCGAGGATGTCGAGGACATCCTGCGGATCCAGCTCCTCGGGATCGTCCCCGAGGACGAGATGATCATCACCACGACCAACAGGGGTGAGCCCGCATCGATGAACGAGCAGTCGAAGGCCGGACAGGCTTACCGCAACATCGCACGGCGCTTGCGTGGCGAGGAAGTGCCCTTCATGACCTTCGAAGAGGTCGGGGGCCTCATGGGCATCTTCAAGAAAATCTTCGCGGCCGGATAGGAGGCTCCCGTGGCGTTCAGCTTTCTCGACAAGCTCTTCGGTCGCAGCGAGCCCTCGGCTCGCGAGACGGCCAAGGACCGCCTCCGGCTGGTCCTGATGCACGACCGTGCGGACATTCCTGGCCCGATGATGGAGCAGATCCGCGCGGAACTCCTCCAGGTGCTGTCCAAGTACGTGGAGATCGATCAGTCGGCTCTCGAGGTCAAGCTCGAGAAGTCGGACGGGACCGTGGCACTCGGAGCCATGATTCCCATCCGCCGAGTCCGGCCAGCCGATCAGGCGCCTGAGCCGGCGTCCGCAGAGGCCTGATCCACGTGGCACGCCGCGTCCGGCCCTTCCGTCACTTCGACGGATGGTTGATGCTGGCCGTGGCGTGCCTCTTTTTTCTGGGGGTCATGGCCATCTCATCGGTGAATCCCCCCGATGCGACGCGGCAACTCGTGAATCTCATCCCGGGCGCGATCGCGGCCCTGTTCGTGGTCCTGTACGGGCATGACTGGCTCGATGGCAAACCGGCATGGGTCCTGTACGGGATATGTCTCGTCATGCTGGTGGCTGTCGATGTCTTTGGACATGCGGCGCTCGGGGCCCAGCGATGGCTCCAGGTGGGGCCACTCAAGATCCAGCCCTCCGAGTATGCCAAGCTGGGACTCATCATCGCCCTTTCCCGGGCTCTGGCCCTCCAGAACGTGCAGGATCCTCGCGGTCTCGTTCGTGCCCTGGCCGTCGTCGCCTTCCCCGCCCTCCTGGTCTTCAAACAACCGGATCTCGGAACGAGCCTGGTCTTCGGTGCCATCACGCTCGGGATGTTCGCATGGGCCGGGGTCAGTCTCGCCTTCCTGTTCCGGCTGGTGTCCCCGGTTCTGGCTCTCATCCTGGCCTTCCCCTTCGTGCTGGTCGAAAACCTGGTCATCCACCGGGTGGTCCTGTTCATCGTCGTGCTGTATCTGGCCGGTCTGGGAGCTTGGCTTGTCTTCGATCGTAGACCGGCTCCGGTGGCACGCCTGGCGACCTGGCTCGCCAATCTCGGGGCGTGCGTGGCCGTTCCGTTCGCCTGGGGGGTACTCAAGGAGTACCAGAAGAACCGCATCCGGACCTTCATCGATCCCGAGGCCGATCCACTGGGTGCCGGCTATCACGTGATCCAGTCCAAGATTGCCATCGGCTCGGGTGGGCTCACGGGGCGGGGGCTATTTCACGGGACCCAGACTCAGCTGCACTTCATTCCCGAGCAGCATACGGATTTCATCTTCTCGGTCGTCGGGGAGGAACTCGGATTCCTGGTTTCGCTCGCGATGCTCGCTGCCTTCGTGACGGTGCTCGTCCGGGGCCTGATCATCGCTGACCGGGCCCGTGATCGCTTTGCCTCCCTGCTGGCCGTCGGCATCGTGACCATGCTCGGGTTTCACATGTTCGTCAATCTCGGGATGGCCACGGGCATCATGCCGGTCGTGGGTATCCCGCTACCCTTCATGAGCTATGGTGGAACGGCTCTGATGACCAATCTGGCGGCGGTGGGTATCCTGCAGTCCATCAGCATGCGCCGCCAGCGCGGGTTGTACTGAGGCGCTACCCGGGTCTGACCGTTCCGGCCCCCGGTGCAGCCAGAGGCCCTGTTCCGATGCTGGGTTGAACCGCCACCACTCTGAGGGGATGTCCAAAGGCACGAAGCCAGCCATCCGCCTTCATCTGGACGTCCCAGAGATCGAGGCTCGCACCTGGCTTCAAGCGGGCAAAACAGATCGTCTCACCGTCGTCCAGCCGCAACGAGACACTCTCGACGACCTGGTCTCCCGCATGATCGAGGGCGTCTGCCACGCGCATCAGAGCGATCAGCTTCAGAGCGCGGGCTTGCTGGATCGGGGCGAGTTCCCTGAATTCGCCGTGCTTGTCTTTTGGAAGCGATCGCCGATGGTAACGCGCCACGACGGCCATGAGCTGGATTTCCGGGTCGTGGAAGCCCACCCACTCGGCATGCCGGATCAGGTAATGGCTATGCTTGTGGTGTGACGAGTGGTTCACATGGAACCCCACATCGTGCAGGTAAGATGCCCCGGCCAGGATTTCCCGTGAGCCATCGTCGAGGCCATGCAGGCTCCTGGTCTGATCGAACAGATCGAGCGCCAGACGTCTGACCTGGGTGGCATGGGGGCGCTCGACGCCGAAACGCTCGGCCATGTCATCGATGGCGCGTTCCCTGACCCGGACGGGGCCTTCCATGGGTTCCGAGGACCAGCCGGCCCGCGCCAGGGCATCGACCACGAGGCCTTCCCGCAGGGCCCGATCACATCCCGTGTAACCGTCGAGATCGAGTTCCTCGAGAATGGTGCGCAGGATGGCTGCGCCGGCGACGATGATATCTGCCCTGCGTTGCGGCAGGCCCTCGAGTTTCTGTCGATCACGCAGGGGCAGCTGTCGCACGAGCGTCTCCAGCGCCGTCAGGCGGTCCATCGACAGGACGGAACCCGTCACGTTCCGCGGCGGCTCCAGACCACCACGGACGGCATCGAGTTCGATGAGCGCCGAGGCTGTTCCACTGGTGGCGATCGCGCCCTCGTAACCCACTTCCCGCATGTAGGGCACCAGCTGGTGAAGGGTTCCCTTCACGTGAGCGACCAGACGGTAGTAGGCTTCGGGATCGATCGGGTCCATTCCCAGGAACTGCTCGGTCAGGCGAACCGCACCGATCTTGAGGCTTCGAGAGAACCGGATGCCATCCCGGGTGCCTAGCACGATCTCGGTGCTGCCACCTCCGATATCGATGATCACGCTCGGGCGTTCGCCCAGGTCGAGGGTACTGCGGACACCCAGGTAGATGAGGCGCGCTTCCTCGGTTCCCGAGATCACCTCGACCTCGATACCCGCCTCTTCGAGAGCCCGGTGCAGGAAGGTCTCGGCATTCGGGGCTTCCCGGATCGCGCTCGTCGCCACGGCGACCACCCGTTCGGCCTCGTATTCCCGCGCCACGCGTGCGAAGCGCACGAGGGCCTCGATGCCGCGATCGATCGCGCCCGGTGCGAGGCTCAGGTCGATCCGACCCTCGGCCATCCGGACCATCGACCGTTCACGGGCGAGAATCTCCCAGCCGGGCTGCCCCGGGATGGAGCGGACGATGAGCAGGTGAAACGAGTTGGAGCCGCAGTCGATCGCGGCCAGAACCGGCATCGGTCAAGCACCTCCAAGAACCTGGCACGCTACATCATTCCACGTCATCGCATCGCTTGAAACGCAGGTCCGCGGATTGTTACCATCCTTGACATGCATGCTCATCCGACCTTGGCCGTGACCACCCTGGGATGCCGGACCAACCAGGCCGAGACGGCCGAGTGGGTGGCCCGCCTCTCCCACGTGCTGGCTCTTGCTCCGCCCGGCCACGAAGCGGATGTGGTCCTCATTCACACCTGTAGCGTCACCCACGAGGCGGATCGTCAGAGCTTTCAGGCCGTGAGGCGGGCCCACCGCCGGAACCCGGAAGCGCGAATCGTCGTCACGGGTTGCTCGGCATCCCATCACCGGGAGACCTACGAGAACATGGAAGGCGTTGCCCTGGTCGCGCCTCATGACGCGCGCGAGGCCGTGGTCCGGGCCGTGACCGCGTGGTACGGGTCTCATGACCGGGGCTGGGTACCGCCTTCGCCACACGACAGCGGGCACAGCCGGGCATGGTTGAAGGTCTCCGAGGGCTGTGACAACCGTTGCAGCTTCTGCATCGTTCCCTCCCTGCGGGGCGGTGAGGTCAGCATCCCCCCCGATGAACTCATGGCTCGAGCCATTCAACTCGCGGAGGCCGGTTACCGGGAGATCGTGCTCACGGGGACGCATCTCGGGGGATATGGCGATGGAACCGGTATCGATCTGGCTGCCCTGCTTGGCCAGTTGATCGATGTCACGCCGGCGCCCGTCCGGTTCCGGCTATCGAGCATCGAGCCGATCGATTTTCCAGCGAGCCTCGCCAGGTGGCTGGCCCATCCGCGGGTCTGTCCACACGTTCACCTGTGTCTCCAGAGCGGGAGTTCGGCGGTCCTGGCCCGCATGCGGCGGCGTTACCACGCGGGGCGCTACCGGCAGATAGTGGAGGGCCTCAGGTCCATTCGACCGGACGTGGCGCTCACCACGGATGTCATCGTCGGTTTTCCGGGAGAGACCGAAGTCGAATTCCAGGAAACCCTCGACCTGGTCACGGAGATAGGCTTCGCCGGTATCCATCCTTTCCCGTTCTCGGTCCGGGAGGGCACACACGCGGCCACGCTGCCCGGACGCATCCCGCCGGCCGTTCTCGGAACCAGGATGGACCGCCTCATGGAGCGGGCCTCCATTCTCCGTACCGCCTGGATGCAGACGTTTCTCGACCGGGAGGTCGAGGCCATCCTGGAGCGCACGGGAGGAGAGATACGTCCTGGCACGACGGATCACGGGTTACGTGTGAGGGTTCCCGCGCATCTCACCCGGGCGGGGGAGCGCTGGCGGCTCCGGGTCACCGCGCTGGATGAGACGGGGGTGGAAGCCCAGCTGCTCGAGCGTCTCGGGTGACGCCAGCAGCGCGAGCTTGGCCGATCGATCCAGTCGTTTGATGCGAGCCTCGGCACGCATGGCTTCGCCCCGGGTCGTGAAAGCCCAGGCGATCGCGAGGCGAACAGGTCCGCGCCCCCGGGTATATCGGGCCCCCTTACCGCTTGCATGAGCAGCCAGCCGCGCCTCGAGGTGCGGGGTGTACCCGGTATACAGACTCGCGTCCCCGCAGAGCAGCACATAGGTCCAGGCAGGGCTCGCCCCGAGTGGCTCGGGTGTTGAATGCTCTGAACAGGTGGGATGGGTCAAGGGGTCAAGCAGGTGCCTGGAGCCTCGCCCAGACGAGAGAGATGGCTTCGAGCATCAGGACGCCGTTGCGATTCCCGGGCTGTGCCAGGAGACAGAGGCGCCACCGACGTTCGAGCGCTGCCAGATCGTTCGGTGGGTAGCAGGCCGGGTCGAGGCGATCGATCAGGTGCGGCAAATCGAGATCAAGCGATTCGGCCAGCTGAACCAGCACGAACAGGGAAGGCTGGACCACAAGGTTGTGTTCCAGCTTGACGAGGTAGGTTGCGTTGATGCCCGTGGCTGTCTGCAACTGCAACAGCGTAAGGCCCTTGGAAATCCGGGCCTGATTCAGGACGAAGCCGAGAGACTGGGTGTTCCGCGCCTGGTGCCATGCGGTGATCAGTTGATGCGGTGAATCCGGCACCCACGTGTCACCCGTTTCACGGCGTCGCACGGAAGGACGAAGCGCACGCAGCACGCCTCTGAGGAGGTCCAGCCACTTTTCGAACATCGGCTCCCTCCCTCCATCCAGCACTGGATGATTGCCAACCTGGCCTCGCCATCGAGGTGCCGGCATCGAAACGATGTTCCCTGGTCCGTACATCAAATCATGGTTCAAGCGAGCGAACCTTGGCAAGACGTTTCACGGAGAATTAATACCTCGATCACAGACCTGGTCTTTGTCATCGATTTCTCTGGACAGCATCACGCGTCCGGAGATAAGATCGGGGACGATGAAGCACTAGATATAGCGTGCTAAACCCATTCAATATCCCTTGACACGCTCTATCTGTGTCCTGTATGCATCCCCCCGAATCAACCCAGAGACCAAACCGAGAAGGTAGGAGCCATTCATGCTGAGCAAGAATGCCATCACCGTGCTGGAAAAGCGCTATCTGCGCAAAGATGAGCACGGGGTGGTCTGCGAGACTCCCGAAGGCCTGTTCCGCCGCGTGGCTCGCACCCTGGCCGAGGTCGACGCCACTTATGGTGCGACGCCGCTCGAGGTCGAGTCGACCACCGAGCGCTTTTACCAGCTCATGGCAGGTCTGGAGTTCCTTCCCAACTCGCCGACCCTGGCGAACGCCGGAACGCGCACGGGCCAGCTGAGCGCCTGCTTCGTCCTGCCCGTTCCGGATGATCTGGGTGGCATCTTCGAGACCTGCAAGCAAGCGGCCCTGATTCACCAGACAGGCGGCGGCACGGGTTTCGCGTTCTCGCGCCTGCGTCCCAAGAACGATCTCGTCGCCTCCACCAAGGGGGTCTCGAGTGGCCCCGTTTCGTTCATGGACGTCTACAACTCTGCCACCGAGAGCATCAAGCAGGGCGGCATGCGCCGGGGCGCCAACATGGGCATCCTGCGGGTCGACCATCCGGATATCATGGAGTTCATCCGCCACAAGGAAGACCTGAGCAAGCTCACGAACTTCAACATCTCGGTCGCCATCACGGATGCTTTCATGGCGGCTCTCGAGGCCGGTACCGATTACGACCTCATCAATCCCCGTTCGGGCGATCCCTGTGGTCGTCTCGATGCGCGCAAGGTCTGGACCGAGGTCATCCAGCGTGCCTGGAACACCGGAGAGCCCGGGCTCGTCTTCATCGACCGGATGAACCGCTATTGCCCCGTGCCCTGGCTGGGGCAGTACGAATCGACCAATCCGTGCGGTGAGCAGCCTCTCATCCCTTACGAGAGCTGCAACCTCGGCTCCATCAATCTTGAGCGGTTCGTCGTCGAAAGCCCCTCGGGCGAGGCCAGTATCGACTGGGCACGTCTTCGGACGGCCATCCATGTGTCCACCCATCTTCTGGACAATGTCATCGACGCGAATCACTACCCGATTCCGCAGATCCGCGACGTCACCCATGCCACCCGCAAGATCGGTCTGGGCGTCATGGGATTCGCCCGGATGCTGTTCCGCCTCGGCGTCGGGTATGGCACCGAGGGCTCGATGAAGGTCGCCGAGCAGGTCTTCTCCTTCATCGACTATGAATCGAAGGTAGCCAGCGTCGAGCTCTCCAAGACTCGCGGCCAGTTCCCGGCCCGGAACGGCCACGAGGCCGAGAGCAACACCTTCTTCGAGCGGATGCTGCTCGAACGTGATGCCCACGGCGATCGCCACCCCGACGCGCGCTTCGCCGATCTCATCCCGTTGATCCGCGAGTTTGGCATTCGCAACTCGACGACGACCACGATCGCCCCGACCGGGACGATCTCCATCATTGCGGATACCTCGGGTGGCTGCGAGCCCGTCTTCGCTCTGGCATTCAAGCGCTGGCAGGCCGAGACGCACATGGTCGACGTCGATGGGGTGTTCCTTGACCACGCCCACCGCCATGGCTACCACTCGGACGAGCTGATGGAGGCCATCGAGGCTCACCACGGCAGCCTGGTCGGGCTCGAGGGCTTCGACCTGGCGGCCAGCGTCGTCGAGACGTTCGTGACGGCTCACGATATCTCGCCGCGCAAGCACGTGCTCATTCAGGCGGCGTTCCAGAAGTACAACGATTCTGCGACCTCCAAGACCATCAACTTCCCCGAGGAAGCCACGGTCGAGGACGTCGAGGTCGCCTACACGCTGGCCTGGAAGACCCAGTGCAAGGGCATCACGATCTACCGCAACAACTCGCGGCAGTTCCAGCCCCTGAGCGTGCCCAAGGCCGAAACGAAGGCCGTACCTGCCGAGGCGGGCCTGACGGTGACCCCGTTCGTGGAGTCCCCCGTCTCCGTCCAGACCGAGATCGACCTCGGTCGCCCTGCTGCGCCCCGCGTTCGCTCGGAGGACCTCTACGGGTTCACCCGTGTGAGCAATACCGGTGAC
Source organism: Candidatus Sericytochromatia bacterium (assembly GCA_040382575.1). Classification (GTDB taxonomy): domain Bacteria; phylum Cyanobacteriota; class Sericytochromatia; order S15B-MN24; family UBA4093; genus JAYKJE01. The sequence goes on along the minus strand of JBEIFE010000035.1, from coordinate 1,893 downwards.
GGCAAGCTCTACACGACCATCAACTATGACGAGCAGGGCATCCGCGAGGTCGTGACCAACATCGGTCGCTCGGGTGGCACGCTGAACTCGCTCTCGGAGGCGATCGGCCGCCTGATCAGCCTCGCGCTGCAGTACAACGTGCCCGTCGACGAGCTCGCCGCGCAGCTCATCGGCATCCGTGGTGCCAATCCCACCGGCTTCGGGCCCAAGCAGCTCCTGAGCATCCCCGACGCCATCGGCAAGGTGCTCAAGGACAGCCCCCGCCAGCTCGGTAGCATCCTCTCGGCCCAGCCGACGCTCTCGGCTGCTCCGATGGCCTATGCACCGGCCCAGGCGATGGTCGCGGCTCCCGCGGCCGTGAGCCGGAACGGTCACCACGCGGTCGAGGTCCTGGGCGAGAGCCCGGACTGCCCCGAGTGTGGTCACTCGCTCGAGTTCGGTGAGGGGTGTGCCGTTTGCCGCGGCTGCGGCTTCTCCCGCTGCTCCTGACGGGCCATGCGGGTCGCTGAGCGGCTTACGTCCTCGCGACCGTGCCTCACGACCTTCCAGGTCGCTTCGGCCCGGTCGCTGCTGCGCGCGCTCGCTCATCGCCTCCGCCTGACCCGTCAGGTCTCTACTTCGCCATCGTGGCCAGGCACGCTTCGTGCCTGTCCACGCGGCTTATCTCTGGTCATCGTGGATATGTGCCGGTCTGCTTCGGGTATGTGTGGTGGGCCGTTGAGTCGATTAAGGAGTCGCCGTGAACCTGTATCGCCATTCCGTGGTGGCTGCCCTGGCGATGAATCTTGCTGCGGCACCGGCTGTCGTGGCGGCATCCGATCCTTCGAGTGCCTCGCTCTCGCATGCCCAGGCTCAGCGGGGTCTCGAGCAACTTCTGGTTCAGCGTGCGGATGCCCGCTGGGCCCACCTCGGTTTGCAGGTCCTGTCCTCGGTCGGCGGTGCGCTGCTCTGGGCTGCCGTGGCTCCGATGGCCACGAATGCTTTGTCCCCTGGCGGGGATAATAATATGGGACTCGGGCCGGTCATCATCAACGTGACGGGCTCTGGACTTTTTGCCTATCTTGGGCCTGCCCTCTTGGAGGGGGCATGGATGCGTGATGGCGAAGTCATCGGCGAAGCCTACCAGCACGTCAGGACCATCGCCCCGGACCGCCCCATTTCATCCCTACCTGATCCACTCGTTCTTCGCATCCGCGAGGCACTGGCTCAGGAGTCATCGCGAGGCACCTCGTTCTCGGCAACCTCCTCGGAAGCACTGGCACGAACCGCAGCCAGCGACGTGCTGCTTCCCGCTTCGACCAGGGGGCCACTGGCTGATTTTTTCGAGGTCACGGCTGCCGGTGGTCTGAATCTCCTGGTTTCCTGCGCCCTTGGCGCAGCCGGTGGATATCTCCTGGGTAATATGGCCAATCCGTGGCCCCTGGCCGGGGCGAATTACATCGTGTCCTCGCTTGCACTGGCACCGCTTGGATGCGGGACGACAGATCTGCTTTTCGGCGACCCCAGAAGTGCCATGGAGCGGGTCGGCCATGCCTATGCCTTGTCATCGGTCACGGCGATGTCGGCCCTGGCAGCATCTTCGCCTTTCCTGGGACCACTGGCCCCCTATTCAATGTTCGCGGGGGCCCTCTTTACGGGCGGACAGGCTTTGAGCGACGGAGATCTGGCAGTCGAAAAGAAGTGGGCCCGCGAAGCGTCGGCACAGGTTCCCGTCGCCGGGGCGGCTCCCTGATCAGGCGCCCTGCGGGAGAACCTGTTTTTTCAGGTTCACATCGAGCCATGCCTGGATCTCATCCCAGCTCTCGACCCGGATCACGCGGTGGTCGTGCTCTCCGAAGTGGCATTCGCGGTTGTACGGGTGAAGCATCAAGAACGTCATGATGCCTGCAGCGG
>JBEIFE010000034.1:0-10215 GCA_040382575.1 Candidatus Sericytochromatia bacterium | reverse complement strand
GGAGCCGAGGCTTCGCTAGTCTTGTCGACCCTTCACTTCAAACGCCAATGCCGACCATCAACCAACTCGTTCGCAAGCCCCGCCGCTCTCCCGCCACCAAGTCCAAGGTGCGCGAACTTGCCGCCTGCCCGCAAAAGCGCGGCGTGTGCCTGCAGGTCAAGACGGTCAGCCCCAAGAAGCCGAACTCCGCGCTCCGCAAGGTGTGCCGCGTTCGTCTCAGCAATGGCCGTGAAGTGACCGCCTACATCGGCGGCGAAGGCCACAACCTCCAGGAACACTCGATCGTGCTCGTGCGCGGCGGCCGCGTGCGCGACCTTCCCGGCGTGCGCTACCACGTCGTGCGCGGTGCGCTCGACTGCCTCGGCGTCGACGGCCGCAAGAAGAGCCGCTCGTGCTACGGCGTGAAGAAGAAGGCCGCTGCCGCCAAGAAGTGATCGCGCAGCGGATGATGGAACACCTGCGGGCAACCGCAGGAGCAGCCCCGGGATCCTCCCGGGCCGTGCAGGCCGGTCGCCTGCGACAACCCCAGTAACGGTGCTCCCCAGTCCGGGCATGTCCAACGCCCGAGCATCGTGAACACAACCGGGCCAATGGCCCAGAGGACCCAGAGATGGCACGTTTCACCGCCAGCGAGAAGCAGCTCAAGCCCGATCCCCGATACCAGGACCTGGTCGTGGCCAAGTTCGTCAACTGCATCATGGAAGACGGCAAGAAGGCCACCGCGATGCGCGTGGTCTACGACGCCTTCGACGTGATCCAGAGCCGACTGGACAAGGACAAGTCGGAGAACATGCCCAAGACGGCGATCGAGGTCTTCCACCTCGCGCTCGAGAACGTGCGCCCGTCGGTCGAAGTGCGCTCCAAGCGCGTCGGCGGTGCCAACTATCAGGTGCCGATGCAGCTGTCGAAGCGCCGCGCGCAGAGCCTGGCCTTCCGCTGGATCATCGGTTCGGCGCGTGACGAGAAGGGCAAGCCGATCGCCCAGCGCCTGAGCAAGGAAATCATGGACGCCGCCCGCAACGAGGGCAAGTCGGTGCAGACCCGCGAGAACACGCACAAGATGGCCGACGCCAACAAGGCGTTCGCCCACTTCGCGTGGTGATCCCGCCGGGTGCGGATCGACACGCTCGTCAGCGACTGGTCGCGGGATTCGCGGATCCCGCGAAGAGCTTCATCGTGCGCTGCGGAATATGGATGCGCTCGCTGCGGCGTGGCGCGACGAGCGAGATGGGCTCGTTCATGTCCGGGAGATCTCCTTCCGCCTCGAAGCCCAACCGGACTTGAGGACCTGTCGCGCCCGTCCGAGCGCGAGTGCGCCTTCGGGGACATCCTCCGTCACCGTCGACCCAGCCGCCGTGTAAGCGTGAGCACCGATCTCGAGAGGGGCCACCAGCGTGCTGTTGGAACCGATGAACGCGCCCTCGCCGATCGTCGTCCGGTGCTTGCGAACACCGTCGTAATTGCACGTGATGGTCCCGGCACCGATATTCGCCCCGGCGCCGACCGAGGCATCGCCGACGTAGCTGAGGTGTGAGGCCTTGGCCCCGTTGCCGAACGTCGAGCCCTTGACCTCCACGAAGTTGCCGATCCGGCACCGCTGACCGATGTGGGCCTGGTTCCGGAGGTGCGCGAAGGGACCGACCGTGCTTCCAGCCTCGACCGTGACCTGGTGCAGCACGGACTGCAGGATGGATACGCCCTCGCCGAGTACGGTGTCCACGAGCTCCGTATGAGCCCCCACGATACACCCTCCGCCGATCCGGGTCCGACCGAGCAACCGTACGCCCATCTCGAGCACGGTATCGGGTCCGATCTCGACCTCGGGTCCGATGACGGTGGAGGCTGGATCTTCGAAGGTGACGCCCGCCTCGAGCCAGCGACGGGCCACGCGGGCCCGGTAGGCCTGCTCAAGTTCGGATAGTTCGACGCGGCTGTTGACGCCGGCGACCTCGACGGCATCCCGGGTGACGACGACCTCGACGACATCGCCGCGGTTGACGAGCCATGCGATGGCGTCCGGGAGATAATACTCGCCCTGGGCATTGTCCGCGTTCAGGTGACCGAGGGACTCCCGCAAGGCGGACCATTTAGCCACGTAGACACCCGCGTTCACCTCGCGGATGGCACGTTCAGCCTCGGAGGCGTCGGCATACTCGACGATGCGTGAGAGACGCCCCGCCCCGTCACGCACGAGACGCCCGTATCGGGCGGGATCGTCCGGCTGAAAACCGAGAACCGTGAGGGAGGCTCCGGAATCACGGTGACGGCCCAGTAGCGCCTGCAGGGTCGAGCTGGACAGGAGAGGCACGTCTCCGCTCAGGATCAGCAGATCCCCTTCGAAGCTTTCGAGTACGGGTATCGCCTGCATGACGGCGTGGGCCGTGCCACGCTGCTCGGCCTGCAGGACGGGCTGGACCCCCGCCGGAAGGAAGGCCTCCACCTGATCGGCCCCATGCCCGACCACCACGAGGGTTCGCTCGACACCCAGCGCTTCACACGATGACAGCACGTGGCCGAGCAGGGGAACACCGGCCAACCGATGAAGGACCTTGGGCAGGCGGCTCTTCATGCGGGTCCCTTTACCGGCTGCCAGGACGAGGGCAGCCAGAGGGGCAACGGAAGGAACGGAAGAAGTCACGGTACAGCTCCGGGACAGGCGAGGTGAACGCGATGACTCATTCTATCACCTGGTCCGTGGCTTCGTCGGTGTCGTCCTCGATCGCCATGGAAGCGAGACGCTGCCGGGACACGCGCCGGGAATCTTCCCTGACGGCAGCATCCAGCTTGACGAGCCGGACGGATTTGCCACCGCGCCCGGCCCGATGCTTGACGGTCGACTCCGCGCGAATGCGCTGCGTGGAGCGCCGCTCCTCGGCCTCGAGCAACTCGGCGACGAAGCGGTCGTAACTCGCCCAGCGGGATGGAGCGACGGGAGCGGCAGATCGGACCGCGCAGTCCGGTTCCGTGCGATGCAGGCAGTCCGGGAAGCGACAGCCCCCGAGGTGAACCAGCATCTCGGGGAAATGTTCCCCGAGATGCTCAGGAGCCAGATCATCGAACGAGAGATGGGTGTAACCCGGAGTGTCGGCCACCATCGCGAGACCTTCCGCTACAGCGATCTCGTGCAAGGATGCGTGAGTCGTGGTGTGCCGACCGCGCTCGAGTCGCTCGCTGACGCGAGCAGCCTTGAGGCTGAGGCCCGGCGACAGGGCATTGAGAAGCGACGACTTGCCCACTCCGGAAGGCCCCGCGAAGACCGAAATACGCCCCGCAAGGAGAGCGGGGAGGCCTTCCAGGCGTCCAGTGGAAGCGCTGACGGTCTCGAGCGGGATCCCGAGCGCACGGTATGGGGCCAGTTGACCGGCCAGGACACCCGGATCTTCGAGATCGGTCTTGTTGCAGACGAGGACCGGAGAGAGCCCGTGCCGGGAGACGAGGACCAGGAAACGGTCGAGCATGCCGGGATCGAAGAGCGGTTCGCGTGCCGCGAAGACGAGCACGACCTGGTCGACATTGGCGATCGCCGGTCGCGGCAGGCTATTGCGCCGCGGTTCAAGCTCGGAGATGGTGGCCGTGCCCTGTACGGCATCGAGATCCGTGACCTGGACCCGATCGCCCACGAGGATCTGGACCTTCTCCTTGAGCAGCCTTGCCCGCGGGCGGCAGAGGACATCCCGTTCACCCACCCGGACCGTGAAGTACTGCGTGATCCGGCTGATGACGGTGCCGATCATGCCTCGGCGCCCCGCTTCCTGAGAGGCACGATCTCGCCTTCCGCCTTGAGAGCCTGACGACGCAACTGCCCGCAGGCCGCCGCGATCTCGGCTCCGCGCTCGACGCGGACGGTGACGGGGAATCCGGCGCTCTCGAGGACCTGCCGGAACTGGCGGATGGCCTCCGGTCGACTCGGAGCGAAGGCGGCCTCAGTGGCATTGAAAGGGATCAGATTCACGTGGGCGTGGATGCCCCTGAGCCAGGTCGCGCAGGCCTCGGCATGCGAGCGCTGGTCGTTGACTCCGTCGAGCAGAACGTACTCGATGGTGATGCGCCGCCCCGTCCGGTTCTCGTATCGCTGGGCCGCCGCCTTGAGCTGATCGAGCGGAAAGCGCCGGTTGAGTGGGACCAGGACATCCCGCAGACCATCTTCGGCGGCATGCAGCGATATGGCGAGCGTCAGCTGTAGATCGCGCTCGGCCAGCTGGTCGATCGCCGGCACGACCCCGGAGGTCGAGATCGTCAGGTGGCGCATCCCGATCCCGACCTCGGAGTTCAGCAACTCCACGGCCTTGAGGGTGGCCTCCATGTTGAACAGCGGTTCGCCCATGCCCATGAAGACGACATGCGTGACGCGCTCGCCCGTCAGACGCTGGATGGCCAGAACCTGCTCGACGATCTCGCCCGCCGTGAGATCACGCTGGAATCCCGAGAGCCCCGTCTCGCAGAAGGCGCAGGCGACGGCACATCCGACCTGGGTGGACACGCACACGCTGCTGCGCTCGGCCGACGGCATGAAAACACTCTCGACCATGCCCCCCGCCAGCGTGCCGAAAAGGAATTTGCGAGTCCCGTCGGTGGCGACCTGGTCGCGAACGAGAGACAGCTCCCCGACGGGGCGCGTGGCAAGCTTCTCTCGCAGACCCCGAGGTAGGTCCGTCATCTCGTCGAGCGCCACCCGGTTCTTGCGATAGAGCCAGGTCGAGAGCTGCTTACCTCGGTATCCCGGCTCCCCGAGACCGGCCACCTCGGCCACGAGCTCCTCGGTCGAGAGCCCGATCCATCCACGCGTCATCCTGCCCCCTGGCCGCTGGCCCGCACGAGTCTCGCCACGAAGAACCCCTCGACGTCATGCTCGTGGGGAGTCAGCTGGATCATGCCCGTTTCCGAGCCCGGGGGCCAGAGGCAACCCTCGACGGTCGGCCACGGATCACTCCGGAAATCCGGCCGCCTGGCAAGGAAAGCCTCGATCTGGGATTCATTCTCGGCCCGGTTGATGGTGCATGTCGCATAAACCAGCACGCCGCCCGGGCGGACCAGGGCCGCCGCCGCGTCCAGCATGCCGGATTGCAATTCCAGGAGCCCGGGAAGGTCAGCGGGCTTGAACCGCCAGCGCAGGTCGGCCTTGCGGGCCAGAACTCCCCAGCCACTACAGGGCGCATCGAGGAGTACCCGGTCAGCCTCTATCCCCGAGACCCGTCGTGCATCGGACTCGCGGACCTCGACTCCGTCGATGGCGAGGCGGGCCAAGTTGCGCTCCAGGACCCTGAGGCGCCCCGGATGGACATCGATCGCCACGAGACGACCCCGTCCCCCGACCAGATCGTGCAGGTGCGCCGTCTTGCCACCCGGAGCAGCTGCCAGATCGACGATCGTGTCACCGGGATGCGGATCGAGGACCCGGGAGGCGATCATGGTCCCCTCCCCCTGGACGGTCCAGAGCCCCTCGTCGAAGCCGGGCAGGTCCGGCACGACACCCCCGTCCTCGAGCACGAGGGCTTCGGACAGCCAGCGGGCCGGTATCGCCGAAACCCCGACCTCCGCCAGGCGCGCTATCCAGGTCTCACGGGACTCACCTCCCGGGCGTAAACGCAAGGTGAGAGGCAGAGGCGCGCTCGCCCGATCGGCCAGCTGGCGAGCCTGATCCAGGCCGCGGTCCGTCACCCAGGTCTCGACGATCCAGTCCGGCAGAGAGTGATGGAGTGCCAGAGCGCCAGCGTCACCTGTGCCCGGCCCGGGCAAGAGACCGCTCCCCTCACGCTGCAAGCGCCTGAGCACGGCATTGGTGAGCCCTGCGACGCCCCGGTGACCGAAACGTCCGGCCAGGGACACGGCCTCATGGACGGCGGCATGAGGAGCGATCCCGGTGAACAGCAACTGGTATGCGGCCAGGCGGAGGTTGTTGCGTATGGGGGGGGTCAGGCGGTTGACGCCGCCCTTCACGACCCGGTCGAGCACGTGGTCAAGGCTCCGCAGGCGACGCGTGGTTCCCTGCACGAGTTCGGTGACGAGGGCGCGATCGCGAGCCTCGAGCGGGGGGAGCGCGGCGAGCGCGAGATGCGTGAACGTGTCACGCGTCTCGCGCTCGATGAGGATCTGGAGAGCCAGAGATCGGGCAGTCAGGTTAAAACCCCTCGGTGGTGAAATCCCGCGGGGCCTGACCGACCCGGGTGACGGTTCAGCGGGCCGCCTGCTCGCACTGGCCGATGGCCTGAGCGATCTGCGGAATGTCGGTACGGACCGTCTCGAACAGCTCTGCAACGGTCGGCCGGATAGGATCCTTGCCCGTGACCCACTTCCAGATGACGGGAAGCACCAGCTGCGAGAACACTCCGACGTAAGGGACGGAGACGAGACCCTGGCTGATCATACCATAGAGGATGGCCTGGACGAGCTCGGCCTTCTTGAACTGATCACCGGTGTGGGTACCGCGATACCAGATCCAGGCGTTGACTCCGCCGTACACGACCCGCACGGCGAAGAGCGCCAGACGCCAGGTCGAAATCTGGGCCGAGGGCCCCTCGACCGAGGCCCGATCGATGGTCGTGCGGAAGTTGCCGGCCGTGAACTCGACCTTGCCCGTCCGGACGGTGGTCGCGAAGTCATACTGCATGGAGGGGGCATCGGCCGTCGCGCCGGGAACCACGACCGTGGTCCCGCGAACCACGGGCTTGAGGCCACGGGCGCGCAGCGAGTCAGCGAATTCGACAGCGAGCTGCTCGCCCGTGACGGAAGCGGCACGGGACAGGGTGGTGCCGTTCGAGGTCTCGGGAGCGACCCGAGCCAGGGAGCCGCAACCGGACAGGAACGACGTCGAAACCGCCGTCAAGGTGATGAGGGCGGCCCCGCGATGGAATGAAGCCATGAGAAGATCCTCTCGGAGATGATCTTGAAGGGAAAACCTTACCCTTTTCTTAATGCTTTAACAATCTCGATGTCAACCAGCCGTCAAGGAGGCTGCCGTGCTAGACCTCGTCCTCGTGGAACCCGAGATCCCCCCCAACACCGGAAACGCCGCGCGCCTGAGCGTGGCGCTGGATGCGCGTCTTCATCTGATCGAACCCCTCGGGTTCCGGATCGATGAGCGGTCGGTCCGGCGAGCCGGGATCGACTACTGGGACCGGGTAAGCCTGTCCGTTCATGCGTCATTCGACGATTTCGTCGAAACAGTGACGCCTCGCCGCCTCATCTATCTGAGTGCCCACGCGAGTACGGCGCACACCGCATTCCATTATGAACCGGGTGACGCCCTGGTGTTCGGTAAGGAGACGGCCGGGCTGGACCCGGCGCTGGGCGACCGCCACCCCGGGAACTGGGTTCGCATTCCCCACTGGGGACCGATGCGCTCGCTGAACCTGTCGAATGCGGTGGCCGTGGTGGCTTACGAGGCGATGCGACAGCTGGAGCTGCGCGGCCTGATCCCTCCGCCGATCGAACGATTACCCGACGTACCCCGCCCCGGCACGTGAAGAATCAGGATCGCGCGGAAAGCCGGAGCAAGCGCCGACCGGCATAGTCCGCCAGCATCACGTCCCCGTCCGGCATGAGGGCGAGACCATCGGGCATCCCCAGATCAACCTCGACCGGAAACTCGTCCCCCGGCCGACCGATGGCGGTTCCTGGAGGACCGGCGATCGTCACGCAGAGGCCATCCGGCTCTACCCGACGGACCCGCCGGTTCCCGGAATCCGTGAACCAGAGCCTACCCCGGGCATCGAAAACAGCCTGCGAGGGTTGCTTCAGGGTGGCCTCTGTGGCCATCCCACCATCCCCCAGTGGAACGATGGGGCGCCAGGACTCGAAGTCGCTGGAGCCCGCGAGATTCGTCGGCTGCCCCGTCCCGGCAACCGCGTGTACGAGGCCCCCCGCATCCACCCAGCGGATGCGGTGCGCGCCCTGGTCGACCACCACGAAGCCCCCGCGGGGATGCAGGGCGAGGCCGTTGGGTGCCGAGAATCGGGCCGATGTGGCGAGCCCTTCGTCCCCGTCATCCCCGGCCTCACCCGACCCTGCGACGACGGTGAGCGTGCCATCCGGCTCGAGGCGGACGACCCGGTGGCCGTCATATTCGGCGATCAGGAGGCGCCCCCGTGCATCCCGTACCATCCCTTCCGGTCCAAGCAGGTCGGCATCGCGTGCACGGACGCCCGTATGGACGGCCAGCAAACCACCGCCGGCGATCCGGTGAATGTCCCCAGCGGCATCGATGACCCGGACACGCCCCGGGATGCGCATCCCGGGAACCGAATAGCCATATTCGCTCACGACGGGCTGTCCCGTGGCATCAAGCGCCAGACCGTAGGGCTTGGCCATCCCGCAGGCGATCGCCGCCTCCCCGTCCCCGGCCTCGGAAGGAAACGAGTCCTGCCCGGCGAACCGGTGGATAAGGCCGGCTGGATCGACACGCCGCACCCGGTGAATCCGGTAATCGGTGAAGAGGTATGAGCCATCCCCCAGCACCAGGACCGAAGCCGGTGAGAACAGAGGGGATTCGAGAGCCGGCGCGCCCTCCTCGGGCTCACCCTGGAGGCCGTTTCCGGCCAGGACCTGCACGCTCCAGCGAAAAGCGGGAACAGGAAGAAGGGGAACAGGCAACGGTGAGGCGATGCCAGGTTCGGCCAGGGATGGCAGGGAAGAGGCTCGCGGCGACGGCGAGAGCCCCGTCCGATCGGTAACCGGATCCCGGTTGGGTGCTGGCATCGTGGAAGGGGATCTCGCGCATCCGAGGATGATCAGTCCGAGCCATGCGCTGGCAACTCCCCGGATCCGTCCTCGTGCCACGTTTCACCTCCTTGTCCCTGGACACGGAGGATGCAAGCCCGAGATGACCAGGGCGTGTGCACGTCATTGCAGACGCGAGAAATCCAGCCTCCCGTGACCGACCTCACCCCCCAGCGGAACCACCGCCCGCGCAAGGGCCTGTTCCACCTGCTCGGCGCTCCAGTCCGGATGCATCGCGAACAAGGAGGCAGCAGCACCCGATACCGCAGGGGCGGCAGCGCTCGTGCCGTGCAGGGCGCGCACGCGCTGTCCGGGGAAGTCAGACCAGATGTCCTGCCCCGGGGCGGCCATGAAGATACCTTCCCCGCGGCTCGAGAACGAGGCCAGATCCTCGAATGCATCCCGCCGAGTGGCCGCGATCGCGAGCGCTCCCGGCGAATTTGCGGGCGCCGTCACCCGCCCCCCGACGTTGCCTGCTGCGGCGACCACCACCGCACCGCGCTTGCGCGCATGCCGGATGGCCAGGGTGAAGAGGGGATCGACCTCGGTGCGCTCCGTCGACAGGGAAAGATTGAGCACGCGAGCCCCCGAATCGACGGCATAACGGATCCCCTCGAGCGTCGCGAACACGCTTCCCCCACCGGGCCCCATGACCTTCACGGGCAAGATGCGCACGGTCGAAGAAACCCCGGCGATCCCGACACCGTCTCCCCGCGTCGCGGCGATGAGCCCCGCCACGTGGGTGCCGTGGCCGACAAGGTCGACATCGGGAAATTCTCCCTGGACGAAGCTCTTGCCGGGAAGGACGCGCCCGCGAAGGTCTGGATGGGTGGCATCCACGCCGGTGTCCAGCACGGCCACCTTGACAGCCGAGGCGTCGATCGAGCGTTCCCACAGCGCGGGCAAGTTCGTGACCCAGGCCTGATACCCCCACATGCGCCACCAGTGAGGATCACCGACTGACGCGGACAGCGTACTGCCCACCCAGCGAGCAGGCAGACTGTCGACCTCCCGTGCAGCTCGCCCCTCGGGGATTCCCGGTTCCGCGACCAATCGCTCGACGGAAGGCACACGAGAGAGGCGCTCCGGGTCGGCCAGGCGGGCCCTGACGACCCACTGCCCCAGATCCACGGAATCCAGAACGCGATCGCCAGGCGCCCAATCCACCGCATCGACGCCCACCCCTGGGCGGAGCAGCACGAGCCAGTCGGGCTCGGGCGGGACGACGGTCGTCCCGCCCCGGCACCCCCCGAGCAAGATCATCACGATGAACCGTGTCCAGGCGATCGGTACCTTCATGTTCCCGCCCCTCCCTGGCAGGGCCGATCATGAGACGCGCAGCCCTTACGGAACGAGAGCAGGTTCTCCGGAGTTTTCCGGCCAGCCCCGTGGTCGTTCGTCCCCCCGAGTCGCCACCTGTCAGGCGGCGGCCGTATAATGCAGAAGTTTGCCCGCCACCGCGACTCTTTCCGGGAAGGTGTTCGATGACGACCACGACCG
>JBEIFE010000033.1:0-10222 GCA_040382575.1 Candidatus Sericytochromatia bacterium | reverse complement strand
TGGGGGCGATCGCCCTGACGGGCTCGCCACGTGGCCTCATCTTCGACGGGTCGCGCATCTGGGTGGCCCTGTATGACAGCAGCCAGATCGTCGGCAGGAATCCGGCGACGGGAGCCGTCACCGCCACCCTGTCGACCGGGAGCGACCGTCCGCTCAACATGTGCGTTTCCGGCACCAGCATGACCGTGACGTGTGCAGAGGGCGTGGGCAGGATCACCGGCTATGCCGGTGGCACCCCCTCGTATGCCCGGATCTACGCGAACACCCAGGGATACAGCGACATCGAGACGCTCTCGGACGGGTCGATCGTGGTCATGGGCGGAGGAGGGCGGCGGATCCTGCCCGATCTGAGCACGGACGTCGCATGGTACTCCAACTACCACGGTCCCAGCTTCATGTGGAAAGGCTCCGACGACATCTGGATCACGGACTCTTTCCGGCTGACGCGCGCGGGTTACGGGGACTGGGTGTTCAGGTTGATGGGCCAGGCCAACTGGATCTCGGGGTGGCGCCATGCCGGCATCGACTCTGCTGGCTTCGTCTACGAGAACAACCTGGCCATCTGCAGCACCGAGATCAGCTCGCGCATGGAATCCTCCGGGACGCAGCGCGAGTGGTGCTATGACCAGGGCGGCTACACCTGCTGGGTGCCCATGACGGGGTCGTATGCCCCCGACGGTCAGGGACGCATGTTCATCACGGGATACTCGGGCCTGGGCCTGCGGCGCGTGAATGCCGACGGCAGTTCGAACGTGATCACCGGGATCGGCCTCGGCGCGGACCAGTACAATCTCGGTTCGTGGGCAGAGTCGGATGGTTCCGCCGTCTTCCAGACGAACATGACCTCGCATCGTCTCGAACGCGTCACCTTATCCGGCACCACTGGCACCCGGACCGTCCTGCCCTACGGTCTCAGCTCGGCCGAAATGTGAGGGGGCTGACGTGACCCGTACCTGGAAACTCGGTCTTATCCTCCTGATGCTCGCCGGATGCCCTGTTCGGACCACCCCCCTCGAGGTCCCGACGGTCAGCGTTGCGGAGCAAGCCTCCTCGCTCTCGGGCCGTGTCGAGTGGAAGGCAGCCCCCTATCGCGTCCAGCTGACCAACCTGCTCGACGACTTCGCACGCGGAGCCACGGTTTCCCTCATCGAGGCCGAAACGGGTGTCACGCGCGCGACCTCGCTGGTAGACGGCAACGGGCAATTTCTGCTGACCTTTGGAAAAGGCTGGAAGGCGAAGGCGGATCCGACGAATGCCGGCCGATCCGTGGCCTACTACCTGGAAGCCATCAAGGGCATCAAGGGGTCCAATCCGACTCCCAATCAGGCGAATGCCCCGGCCATGCGGCTGAGGAGCCTGGTCTGGTTCTCCTTCACCCAGAACGGATGGATCGGCCTGACGGGCTCTACCCCGGGCCCCGTGACCGTGAGCCCCTCCACGACGGCCATCTCGCTCTGGATGAACCAGCGCATGGTCGAGGGGCAGGTGATCTCGCCCGCTGCCTTCATCGGGAGCCTGGAGCCAGCGCCGGCCCAGCCTGCACCTGCCGATTACACGGCCACCGGTGGTCTGTCCTCGAGCGTCTATGCCAGCACCTACAACGCCGTCGTCACGGCGATCGCCAATGACCAGGACCCCCTCCAGGTGATCGTCCTTTCCTCGGCCGGCTCGGCCGTCAACACGGACACGGCGTTCAAGGTGACGGGAGTGACTCCGCAGCAGGGCAAGATCGGGGACACGATCACCATCCAGGGGACCGGATTCGTCCCGGCGAACATGACGGTGCGCTTCGGCAACCTGATAGCTCCCATCATCACGGGTGCCGGGACGGGAACCAGCTCGTCCACCGCGATCGAGGGGGGAATCGGAGACCGGGGCGCCAGCACCCCCACCTCGCTCCTCGTCCAGGTGCCATCAGGTGCTCGGACCGGCCTCATCGAGGTCGAAATGAACGGGGTCAAGGCCTATTCTCCGTCATTCCGGATTCCAAGTTCGGATGGTCATCCCATGCTCACGGTCAATGCCTTGAACCGGACGGTCATCCATGCCGCGAACGGATCCGGAACCGTCGTTTCCATCGACCCTTCGACCCTCACGGTCAAAACCCTCAACCCTTCAGCCGGGAGCCTGATCGGGGACCCTGCGTGCTTGCTCGTGAATCCCGAAGGGTCCAGCAACGGGACCTATCGTCTGTACGTGGCCTCTCGCAGTACTGGCAAGATCGTGCAGATGCAGCAAGATGGCGTGATCCTGTCCTCGACCTGGCTCGACGTCCCGGGTGTGACCGGCATGGCGATCGGCCCTGGCGGCGATCTGTTCGTGGTTCAGGGCAGCCTGAATCAAATTCGCAGGTTCCGGGTCAACTGGACGAATGGTACGGTCACAACCGCCAGCGTGGCCACGTACACGGGCATCACGGGTCCAGCATCCCTCGCTTTCGACAGCGCGGGCAGAGCCTTCGTCGTGTGCCCTGGCGGCGGTGTCGTACAGCGTTTCATACCGGGTTCCAGCGACACGGGGACGCTCGCTGCTCCGGGGTTGATGGACTGGGCATACGTACCGGGCCCAGAGGGCATCACCGTCGACACGGGCGGAAATTGCTTCGTTTCTTGTCCCGGTAGCAACGTCATCTTCAAGGTGGATCCTTTTCGCAACCTGAGTGCATTCCTGTCGATAGGGAGTCCCGGCAGTCTCGGTCAGGACGAGGCTGGAAACATCTACGTGACGGACAAGAGCCGCTTCATCATCCGACGTATATCCATCTCCGGCGACGTGAAGATTCTCGCCTACGGCATGTCCAACCTGGGTGGGGTCGCGGTCGATAGCACGGGTAGGGCATACGTCGGCAACGGAGCCTCGGGGACCATCCTCCGTCTGGATGGGGATGGGGTGACGGCCTCCCCCCTCATCTCGGGCATGGCCGAACCGAACGGGATCACGTTCCGGAATGGCAAGTTACTCGTCGCGCATACTGGCATCGATCGAGTCAGCGAGGTCGCCCTCGATGGATCCGCGCGCACGGTCGTGAACGCAGGGCTCGACATGCCAGGGGGTGTCGAGGCCAGTGATGATGGCAACACCTTTTACGCGGGCCGCCTCAATTACACGGACTCATGGTGGTTCTTGCCCGGTGGACGCGACGTCTGGAGCAACGTGGGCCTGAGCATCGTCTCGGGTTCGACGAGCACCTGGAGCCGGCCGCTTGTCTGGGGAACCACCGACTGGAGCGGCTTCGGTCAAGGGATCCAGGTGATCGCCACCAGCCCCCGACGGGTGCTGGTCACGGACAGAGCCAGACGCTTCTTGCTGCAGATCCGGCAGACGGGAGCTTCCAGCAACATTTACGAGGTCCGGAATATCTCTCCTCTGTTCACGGGAACGCGTATCTTCCCGGCAGACGTTTACGACGTCGTCTATGACGGCGCTCGATATGCCTACGTGTCCTGTGCGAACAACACCATTTACCGGATCGACACCCAGAGCCTGCCTCCATCCGCACCTCAGGCGATCGCTTGCCCGGGCGTCCCCACGGGCCTTGGCTTCATGGGAGGTGTGCTCTATGCAGTCGACTCGACGAACAACACCCTTCGCCGGGTGAGTTCCCCCGCCACGGCCACGGCGACGGACGCCTGGAGCCTCCAGCCCACGGGTGCCGGTTCGCTGCGTCACATCACGACGACGGGCGGCAGCCTGTACGTCACGGATGCAAGCAGGAAATCCATCTGGAAGGTGGCTCCCTCTTCAGGAACGGCCAGCGAGTACGTCACCGGCCTGAACGGCGCCCCTAGCCGCTTGCGGGCCTACTCTGACGGTTCGCTGGTGGTGCGGTGCGATGACGGCGTCTATTACCGGATCTCGACCGCTTCTCCCCCCGGCGTCTCGCAGCAGTGGTCGACCATCGGTTGCACGGGCTGCTCGATCCTGGAATTCGACCTCCAGGCAGACGGCAACGTGGCCTGGATGCAGCCCCGGCAACAGGTCTTCGACAGTGCCTTCGGAATGATGAACACCCGCGAACTGGCCCGCGACCCGGCCGGCCCCGGCAACCAGAACTGGCTCTATGCCGCGGCCACCCACGGTGTCTGGGGCCGTAACCTGGACAACCCAGACATCGAGATCAGCGTGACAAACGTGGGACGCCCCTCGGGACTGGCCGTTCATCCGGTTTCTCACCTGGTATACGCCCTCAATACAGGCGGCGTGCTGAACGAGATCGACCCCGTGACCGGTACCGTGACCCCGCGCGCGACCTTGCCCGGTTCATCCGGTTGGGGCCTGGATTTCAACGCAGTAAGCAGTACGTTCGTCGCCACGAACCCCTCGAGCAACCTGGTCTACACGATCCGGGCATCGGACTGGAACGTCTTGCAACACATGGCCGGACTCTGGAAACCGGTTTTCTAGGAGGATTCATGTCGCTGGAACGTCCACCCCGCTCGAACCAGGTTTGCAGACGCCCCATTTTTTTGATCGCCCCCTGGATGGTGATCGGACTGGTCGCGTGTCTTACCGGATGCCCCGAGGAGGGGACGGGTGTCGATGAAAATACGGATGTGTCCGTATCGACCCCGAGACCCCGTAATACGCCGCCTGGAGGCACCGTGCAAGGGGACACGAATCCTTCGGACGGATCATCACCCATCGTCCTCAAAACGCCTCCCCCCGGGGGGGCTGGCGTGGGCGGCAACATCACGGGTACGCTTCCCAGCGCGACCCCGGCACCTCCGATCAGCCAGGCCACGCCGACCCCGGCACCGACCATGGCCCCCATCACCAGGCCTGTGGACGGAGGATCCACCTTGCCGTCCGCCAGCCCGTTGCCCGTGCCCTCGAACCCCGTCGGGGGTATATGAGCCCCTGGAGGCCCACCGGATGAGCCTGCACACCGATACCGCCCCGGAGCTCGCGCTCGACTGGCTGGATCCCGCACGCATCGAAAACCTGCGCCCGACCTTCGAAACGTGGCTCGGGGAAGCCGTGGCTTTTCCCACCGTGAGCCTCGATGCCTCGGCTGGACCGACGATGGAAACGATGGCCACCTGGGCCGCCGAACGCCTGCGGGCCGAGGGCGCCGAGGCCGAGATTTTCCCGACCGCGGGCTGGCCGGTCGTGGTGGGCACCTTCCGGCATCCCCGCGCCACGCGAACCGTGACGCTCTACCACCATCTGGACGTCCAGCCTGCCAACGAGCCGGAGTGGCAGACCGATCCGTTCCGGATGAGCATCGAACCCGGCGGCGTGTACCGGGGACGGGGAACGACGGACGACAAGGGCCCGGCCCTGGCCGCGCTGCTCGCGGTGCGCCTCGTCCGCGAAGCCGACATCCCGCTGAACATCCGCTTCGTCTGGGAGTTCGAGGAAGAGATCGGCAGCCCGAACTTCGAGACCTTTCTGGACGCGCACCGCGATGCGCTCGCGACGGACTCGGTGCTCGTCTCGGACACGGTCTGGCTCTCCGCCGGCCGGCCGGCCGCGCCGGTCGGTCTACGCGGCATGCTGGGCGTGCGACTCCTGCTCGAGACGGGAACGCGGGACGCTCACTCCGGTCTCGTCGGAGGAGTGGCACGCAACCCGCTGGGCGAACTGTGCCAGCTGATCTCGGAGATCTACGATGCCCGGACGGGGGACATCCGGATCCCGGGCTTCCACGACGAGGTCCGACCGCTCGAAAAAGCCGAGCACGACCAGTTCGTGGCCTCCGGCTTCGACTCCGAACGTTTCCGGGCTGCGCACGGGCTGACTTGCCTGCGAACCCACGACCCACATGAGATGACGGAGCGCCTCTGGGCCCGTCCAACTTTCGAGGTCCACGGGATCGTGGGCGGATACATGGGCCCCGGCCTCAAGGCGATCGTCCCGCCACGCGCCGAGGCCAAGGTGAGCATGCGCCTGGTGCCCCATCAGCATCCCGAGACCATCCTGGAAAGGATCCGGACCTTCGTGGCCGAACGCGCACCGGACGTGCGGGTCGAGGCGGGGGGAATGCTCGAACCCTTCCTGGACGAACCCTCGGGAGAGCTGGCAGGCGCCCTCCGGTTGGCCATGCGGTTTGGATTCGGGGCCGATCCGGCATGGGTGCGAGAGGGGGCCTCGATCGGGGCCGTGGTCCAGATGCAGCGCCAGCTGGGCTGCCCGATCCTGTTCCTGGGCCTGTCGTTACCGGAACACGGCTATCATGCGCCCAACGAATGTTTCGACTGGCAGATGGCCTCGGGAGGAATCCGGGCGCTCGGGCGTTACATGGTGGCGATCGCCGGGAGCTAGAGCCGAACGCAGGCTGGCGACGGAATCAGGGTTCCTGGGCCAGGCGCACGATATGCTCGCCCCGATCCCAGTGCTGGCGATACCGCCGGATCCAGCCGATGACGTTTTCGCTCTCGATCGTCCGGGGGGCGTGACCCGGATCCCGGATGGAAAACGGACCTTCCTCGGTGATACGCCCCAGGAGTTCTTCCGAAAAGACCTCGAGACAGCGTTCCGGGGACGGCAAGTCATCGGGCTCGACCTGCTCGATCCGGACGAGTTCCGGAACGAAGGCCCCGATGTGAATCCCGTAGGCAACCCGGAGGACCTCGGCCATCTCCCACGTGAGCTGGTCGGCCTCGTAGGCGATGCCGCCGTCAACGGGGCGGAAGCCCTCGCCTGTGATTTCTCCGCGACTGAAGTGGACGAGCGTATGCATGGGGGCTGACAAGGACACCTCCGGAAAAACCTCGGGGGACACGCATATCCTCATTGTAGCCCGGGACTTCGCGTTGGCGCCTCAGAACTGGAGCTGGCTCGAGAGCGCGTACATCGCTCCCTTGGCGGATCCGAAGAGACCATCCTGCGCCACGACCGCAGCGTCGAGGCGCCAGAACGGCACATCGATCCCGAATCCTGCCGAAAACCACGACGGCTGCTCACCACCCGCTCCGTACCCCACCCGGATCGGCAGGAAGGAGAAGGGTTTCAGCTCGAGTCCCGTCCGGAGACGAGGCAGGGGTGAGGCGCCGAAGCCGCGTCCCTGACCGACCTCGGCATCCGCATACACGGAAAGGGGCATCCAGCGGATCGGAGCTTGCCAGGCAAGACCCGCCCCGAAGACCAGCGGAAGGATCTCCGTCAGGTCCTGGCCATCGAGACCCTGAGCCGATTCCGAGGTGAAGCGCTTGAAATCCTGGAGTTCGCCGAGATTGTTCGTGAACTGACCGTTCTCGAAGCTGAAGGGCTGGGTCTCGGGGATCTGGACGGCCTGAAGGCGGTCCTGGATGCGCGACCAGGTCATGGCGCCCAGATTGGAGACGTGGGTCGTCACGCGCAGATCGTCGCGCAGGTCGAAAGCCAGTTGCGTATCCAGTGCCCAGCCACTCCCGCCGTTGCCGGCGACCTGCCACCGGGCCCGGGCATCTCCGGAGACCGTCCCGTCCTCGGCGAGCGACAGCACGCTGCCTCGCGCCTCGCTCACCCGACCCATCCATAGGCCGCGGAGATAGCGTCCCGTGATACCCAGGGACGCATTCCGAAACAGGCTGAGAGGCAAGGGTAGAGCCACGGACAGACCAGCATCGGCATAGGCTTCTGCCCGGGCACCCTGGAGGGTATCCACCCGCAGAGATGGGACCACGTCGTTGCCGCCCAGGAACAGGGCGATCAGGTCTCGTGGTATGGCGATCCCGTAGGTGTCCGCGTGACCGCGAAGGAACAGGCCCGACCGGAGGGACGGGAGGGCGATCGCCGTGGAGAGCCCCGCATGGAGATTGAGACCGAGTCCCGAGGACGAGACGCTCGAGAGCAGCGACGAGATGTCCGCATCCGTGAGAGTCTGCCCGCCGAGCAGCGAATCGATCCCCTTGAAGCCGAGGAAATCATTTCCAGCTCCTACCGAAACGGCGACGGGGAACGAAACGAGAACCCCGTGAGACGAGTCCATCCCGAGCAAGGCCGGCGCCGCCCAGGCCGTGCTGGCCGAATCCGTGACGGCCTGGCGGGCGCCCCCGAGGGACATCGAGCGCGCGTCCTGCACCCCGGCCAGCGCGATGTCGGGCGACAGCATCGCCAGGCCTGCACCGAGGCAAGCCAGGACGGCCCTGAAACGGGACTGGGGCTGAAACATGAAAAGGACCTCTCGACGCGAGATTTCGGCGCAACTCTTCTTACCCGTGAGGCAAACTTTCCTCGCATGTGTGATTCGATGACGTCCGGTGGTACACAGGCCACAGATCCGGAAGCCGGTTTGACGCATCCATGTTTCGCGGTGCACCTCGAACCGGAGTCGAGAAGGTGAATGCATGATCCGTCGTAAATTCCTCCCGCAGCTTATCGCCCTGTCCCTGGGGCCGCTCGGGATGTCAGCCTGGGCCGCTTTCCCGCCCTCACCTGGCGCATCGGAACAGCGTCCGGACCTCCTGGCAGCTGGCGCCAGCATGACGGAGCTCGGATACGAGCGCATGCTCGAAGACAGCATCCGGCAGAGTCTCTCGGCTTTCCTGGGGCCCGACCCCTTCATGTTGACGGTCCGGGTCGGACTCCGGTATCCCTTGCCACCTGCCGCCGCGGCACCTGTCCCGCAGGACGAACCTGACGACTGGATGGACGAGGGCGAGGATCCCCCCCCCCTTCCTGGCCTGCCTGGCCTGCGAGCCCAGGAACCGCCTCGCCTGCCGAGACGCCCGCGGAACACCCGGGAACTTCCTCCTGCCCAGCCGGGCGTCGCCGTGCCGATGGTGGAGCGCATCCGCATCGCCCTGGTCCTGCCGACCACCGTCCGGGAGCAGGACGAGGACACGATCCGGAATCTGATTCACGAGAAGGCAGCCCTCGACCTCGGGCGGGGTGATTCGCTCGAGATCTCGCGCCGGGAGTTCCCGCGGGGAGCTGGTGCCGCCGCCGTGCCTGCCGTAACCTTCCCGCCTGCCCCCGGGCAACCCGGCGCCACGCCTGCGGCCCCTGGCCCGATACCTTCACCCGATGGCGGCTTGCCGCCCTGGGCCTGGGGGTTGCTCGGTGCCCTCGGTACCGCGACGATCGGGATGGGGATGGCTCTGCTGAGCCGACGCGATCGCCCTTATCCCATCCAGAGCCCGAGCCTTCCGGCCCAGCCCGCCCCCCAGGGCGCACTCGAGGCACGCCCTCAGGCCGTGGCGCTCGTGCCACAGGCAAGCGCCAGCCGCGACGCTTCGGACTGGGGCGGCAAGCAGGAACTCATGGTCCTGCTGCTCGAGCACCCGGACCTCGGCGAGAAGCATCTGGTGCGTCTGATGGCTGCTGAAGGGGGAATGCCTCGT
Organism: Candidatus Sericytochromatia bacterium; assembly: GCA_040382575.1. Classification (GTDB taxonomy): domain Bacteria; phylum Cyanobacteriota; class Sericytochromatia; order S15B-MN24; family UBA4093; genus JAYKJE01. The sequence continues at coordinate 956 of JBEIFE010000033.1, read as the reverse complement.
GCAGCTGCCCTCGTGCGCGGCATCGGTCTGCCCGTCGCGCGGCGTCTGTTCACGGGCATCCCGGCGTCCGACTGGACGGCCCTGGAACTGGCGGGAATCGACCAGCGCCACGGGGAATCGCCTGACCTGCGCGAGGTGCTCGACGAGGCGCTGTACGCCCTGATGCGGGAACGGACCGAACGGCGATCGCAGGATCGAACGTCCCCTTTCGCGTTCCTCGGCACGCTCGACGATTCGCAGTTGCAGTACATTCTCGAGGACGAGGGTCCCCGCGTTCAGGCCCTGGTGCTGTCGCAGCTGGCCCCCGAGCGCGCGGTGTCGATCCTGCGGCAGCGCGGGGTGGGCGAGCAGGGAGCGATCGCCGCGGCGATGGGAGAGCTGCATCTCCTGCCCAAGGCATCCTTCCTCGACCTGGCCCATCACATGTCCGAGAAGGCGGCTCTTGCCCCGAAGCTCGAATCGGCGATCACCGACGGTCTCGGATTGCTCGTCAACCTGCTCGATCACAGCGACCGGGCGACGGAGCAGGGTATCCTCAGCGGGCTGTCGAGCCAGAATCCGCGCCTGCTGGCCGAGGTCCGGGAGGTGTATCTCACCTTCGACGATCTGGCGCGAGTCCCGCGCGAAGTCCTCAAGGACGCCCTCCGAGAAGTGGACAAGCAGCACCTCGCAGAAGCCCTGCGCGAGGCACCGACCTCGGTCCAGGAAGCCGTCAAGGACGGTCTGACGGAGCGCGCCCGCCGGATCGTCGAGGAGACGCTGGCCGTTCCGCCTGCCCCGACCACCGACGGGGGCGAGGTCGAGGCGATCCGGCGCGACCTCATCCAGCGCGTACGCAAGTTGCTCTCGCTGGGCCGATTCTCGATGCAGGACCTTGCACCGGTCGCGGAGGACTTCCGATGAACCGCAAGCGTCCTCTCGCCCTGGCCTGCACCCTCGGACTCCTGGGCTTCCTC
>JBEIFE010000032.1:0-10543 GCA_040382575.1 Candidatus Sericytochromatia bacterium | reverse complement strand
TTGCCGGAATCCGATCGGCGACGAGTTCATGAAGTGTCCCTTCTGTCAGACCGACCTCAAGAAGGTCTGTCCGAAGTGTCACCAGCGTATCGAGGAAGGATGGAAAGGCTGTCCCAGCTGCGGCACCTTGCTGTCGACCTAGGACACCATCGGGGCTCCACGAGAGGAGATTGATCCCATGTACATGGAGGAACTGCTTCAGCTGGTCTTCGATCGCGATGGATCGGACCTGCACATCTCGGCGGGTGTCCCCCCGATCATCCGGATCAACGGAAAACTCATCCGGACCGACTACGATCCGCTGAGCCCCGAGGATACGCAGCGGCTGATCTTCTCGATCCTCTCCAACGATCAGCGCAAGGGGCTCGAGCAGACCTACGAACTCGACTGCTCGTACGGTGTCGTCGGTCTCGGGCGCTTCCGTGTCAACGCATTCAAGAGCAAGGGCGCCTATGCGGCAGTTCTGCGAACCATCTCGACGAAGATTCCCAGGTTCGAAGATCTGGGCTTGCCTCCGCTCGTTCGCGAACTGACGCACAAGCCACGTGGGCTCATCCTCGTGACGGGGCCGACGGGGTCCGGCAAGTCCACCACGCTCGCGGCAATGATCGACAACATCAATTCCACGCGGGCCGAGCATATCCTCACGATCGAGGATCCGATCGAATATGTACACGTGCCCAAGATGAGCCTCGTCAACCAGCGCGAGCTCGGGGCCGACACCAAGAGTTTCGATGCGGCCCTGCGCGCGGCCCTGCGCGAGGACCCCGACGTCATCCTGGTGGGTGAGATGCGTGACCTCGAGACGATTCGACTGGCCATGACGGCAGCCGAGACGGGCCACCTGGTGTTCGGCACCCTTCACACCGCGAGCGCGATGCAGACGGTGGACCGTGTCGTCGACGTGTTCCCGCCTCACCAGCAGCAGCAGATCCGGGTCCAGATCTCCAACTCGCTCGTCGCGGTGCTGTCACAGTGTCTCGTGCCCAAGCTGTCCACGGACGGTGGGCGCGGACGGGGTCGCGTCATGGGCCTCGAAATGATGGTGAATACGCCCGCGATCGCCAACCTCATCCGGGAAGGCAAAACGGCCCAGATCTACTCGGCCATCCAGACCGGCCAGAAGTTCGGCATGCAGACGCTCGAGAACTGCCTCAAGGATCTCTACTTCAACCGTCTGATCTCGTACGAGGATGCCGTGTCGAAAACCTCCCGTCCGGAAGATCTCATCCGCATGATCGGGGCTGCGCCTACGAGCAGTCTCAGCGGTGCGATGGCGCGCTGAGGAAAGTATACGGAGCTGATCCATGGCGGTTTATACATGCAAGGTTCGTGACCATCGCGGCGAGGCCTTCATCAAGACCATGTCGGGGGCCTCGGCTGACGAGGTCCGAGTCAAGCTTCGAGAGATGGGCTACATGATCGTCACCCCGGTGACGGAGGCCCGTCAGAACAAGATGTCGGGCCTCGACAGTTTCCGCAATTCCAAGATTGCCCGGGACCTCGAGGCGATCCTGAGTGCCGGCGCCAAGGTCACCCTGATGGAACTGACGGTCTTCACCCGTCAGTTCGCCACCATGATCAACTCGGGTGTCGCCCTGGTCCGGGCTCTGACGATCCTGGGGGAGCAGGCCAAGAACCCCGCGATGCGCCGCATCATCTCCGACATGCGGGCTCGCGTGGAGGGAGGGGCTTCGCTCTCGGATGCGATGGCCAGGCATCCCGACGTGTTCGACAAGCTCTACGTGGGCATGGTGCGTGCAGGTGAAGCAGGCGGTGTGCTCGATTCCGTTCTGATGCGCGTCGCAGGTTTTCTCGAGTCGAGCGCGAAGCTTCAGGGTGAAGTCAAGGGCGCGATGACGATGCCCATCGCCGTCGCCGTCATCGCCGTCGGAGTTTTCGTGGCGATGCTCGTTTTCCTGCTCCCCATATTCGCCAAGATGTTCGAGTCGATGAATGCGAAGCTGCCGCCCTACACCCAGTTCCTGATCGACATGTCCAACACCGTTCGCGGTCCCGTCGGCTTGCTGATCGTCCTGATGGTCGCCGGGGTGGTCATCCTTTTCAGGCGCTGGGCCGCGACGGACTGGGGCAAGCACTTCATTGACCGTTACATCCTGAAGGTCCCCATCATCGGAACGGTGGCGCAGAAGGTGGCTGTGGCCCGCTTCACGCGCACGCTCGGCACCTTGCTCAAATCCGGGGTTCCTCTGCTCGCTGCGCTCGAGATCGTACGCGACTCGTCCGGCAACATGGTCATCTCCGGGGCACTGGAAGATGTCCGTCAGGCGGTCCGCGAGGGGGACGGAATCGCGCCGCCACTCATCAAGGCAGGTGTGTTCCCTGCCATGGTCACGCAGATGATCTCGGTTGGCGAAGAGACCGGGCAGGTGGACGCCATGCTCGAAAAGGTGGCCGACTTCTATGACGAGGAGGCTCAGGTTTCCATCGCTGCGCTCGCCTCGCTCATCGAACCCTTGATGATGGTCGGCGTTGCCGTCCTGGTCGGCTCGATCGTCATGGGCATGTACCTGCCCGTGTTCACCATCATGAATGCCATCAAGTAGCGGGTGGCCTCCAGGCGCATGACTTGTTATGCTAGGAGTTCTACCGTGATAAGGAGCGCTAAAACGTGAATAACTGGACCTATTTCTGGTTCATGATCTCGATCTTCTTCATCGTGACGGGCTGGGTGGGCACCACGGCTCTTGGTATTTACAAGGAAGGTCAGTCCTCTTCCGGACATCACTGACCCGGTGGATCGCCGCTCTTCATCACGGGAGGGAGCGATGCCCGTCCCCGACTCGCGTGAAGAGTCATTCCACTCCCTCTGGGACCAATTCCTCACGACACGAGACGTCGAGGCTCGTAATGCGCTGGTAGAGGCCTACATGCCTCTGGTGCGGCCCGTCATCTCGTCCTACCTGCGCCGCTACCCCGAGCACGAGGCGGACCTGCTGCAGGTGGGAACCATCGGGCTTCTCTTGGCGGTCGATCGCTATGAACCTCGTAAGGGACGCGGTTTCCGAGCCTATGCGTCGACCCTGGTCGCTGGTGAGGTGCTGCACTATCTGCGGGACCGATTGCACGTCCTCCGGCTCCCGAGAGAACTCGTCGACATGCGTGGGGTCGTCCACTCCGCCACCCATCGTCTCGAACAGTCGGGAGAGCGTGTGGACCTTACGACCCTGGCCCGCGAGACCGGCTTCCCCGAGTCTCGTCTCGAAGCATTCTTCGTGGCCGAGCAGACGCGCCAGACCCTTTCTCTGGACGAGACTCTCGATGATGAGGGGGATGGGCCTCGCCCTCGCTACCAGCTGATCGATTCGCGCTATCGTTCCTTCGAGATGGCCGAGGAGGATCGTCTGATGCTCGCTCATGCCCTGGTCTCCTTGCGTGCCGTATCGCGGGAGGTCATCGAATTCGCCTTCTACCAGGACCTGACCCAGACCGAGATCGCCCGGCATCTCGGGATCTCTCAGATGCAGGTGTCCAGGCGTCTGCGGACGGCGCTCGACGAACTGTGGAAGGTCCTCAACTCGCGCGTGTGGTGAGGTACCGTGAATTCTCCTCAGTCTTCGAGGGCATGGACCTGGTTTCTCCCTCGTGATTTGGCCTCGTATAGCCCCAGGTCGGCGCGTTCGATCAACTCGGCCGTCCGCTCGTCCTCGAGCCTCAGGGAACTCACGCCGATGGAGATGGATATGCTCCGGAGGGGCTGACCGAGTTCGTCCGAGAGGCTGAGTTCCGTCACGGACTCGCGCATCCGTTCAGCAACCTTCAGGGCACCCTCGAGATCGGTGTCCGGCAGTGCGACGATGAATTCTTCGCCGCCGTATCGCGCGACGACGTCCGCGAGGCGGACGGCGTAGCCAAGTGCCTGAGAGACGCCCACCAGGACCTGGTCGCCCATGGTATGGCCATAGGTGTCGTTGAAGCTCTTGAAGTGGTCGATATCGATCATCAGCAGGCTCAGATGACGCCGGTGACGCTTGGCCTGCGCGAAGCTCCGGTCGAGCTGGTCGAGGAAGAAGCGACGGTTCTGGAGACCCGTCAGCGCATCCGAGGAGGCGCGCATGTTCGCTTCTTCATACAGTTCCACGAGCGTTTCGAGTTCGCTGGCGCGGGTCGAGAGCTGAAGATAGAGATGGGCATTCTCGATGGCGACCGACACGTGATGCGAGATCGCTTCCATCAGCGTCAGATCTTTGTCGTGGAAGAGATGCCCGGTCAAGGGGGCATCGACGTAGAGCAGACCGAGAAGACGCTGCTTGGCCACCAGAGGTACGCACATGACCTGACGCAGGGCTCCTTCCGTGCCCTCGACGTCGATGTTGGACGGCACGCTTTCGAGGAGGAGTGGCTCGCCTGTCTCCATGACTCGCGCGCAAACCTGTTCCGAAACGTCTGCCTCGGTTTCGGTAACGGTTGCATCCTTGTGGGAGATCGCGCGGCAGACGAGTTCCTCCTTGTCCCATAGCAGCAGATAGCACCGCTCGGACCGGGCCACCTCGAGCGTGAGCTGTACGGCCATGGTCAGGACATCTTCGAGATGATGAGTGGTTGCGAGCACGCGGGCGAGGTTGTTGAGTGCCTCCATCTGGTGACTCTTGGTCTCCAGCTCATGGTAGAGGTTCGCGTTATCGATGGCGGTGGCCGAGAGGGTCGCGAGAGACACCACGACGTCGAGATCGCCCTCCGAGAAGCCCGTTCCGATGGTGCGACGGTCGACGTAAAGCGCGCCCACGACCTGGTTCCGGATCTTGAGAGGGACGCACAGAACCGTGCGGAGATTGAGAGCCTGGATGGATTCGCTATGCTGGAAACGGCGATCGGAAAGGGCATCCTGCAGCACGATGGGCTGTTCGGTCTGGAAGACCTCGTCGGCGATCGATCGGCTGATCAGCCAGTCGTCGTCCCCTTCCTGGGGAAGGATGTTGCGCATCTCGGAGACCACGAGCTGATTTCCCTGGTAGAGCAAAAGGAAGCCGCGCTCGGCACCGACGATGTCGATGATCAGGTCCATCGCCAGTTCGAGTACCAGGCGCAGGTCGTGCACCTGGTTGATCTTGTGGGCGAATTCGATGAGCTGTTCGAGGCGCTCGTGAGCGAGCTCGATGCTCGACCAGCGAGCTTCCCGGACCTTCACGTAGGACAGGATGTCCGTGACATCGTCGACGAGTCCCTGCAGGCGACCCTCGATGGTCATGGCCACCGAGGCGGCACTGGCATCCAGAGCCAGCAGGCTGTTTTCCCAGGACCGTTCGAGGGCAGCACGATCCTGCGGCTCGGCCGCATCCAGGATGCGCTGGCGGATGGCCAGGACGCTCTGGAGGTGTCTATCCGATCGTGCCGGCTCCGTACGAGCGAGCAGAGCGGCCACCGTCGCCTGAAGGAACGGCATGTCGAGCTGCTGCGCGAGCTTGGCTGCCCGGTGGAGATGTTCGCTCGCAAGACTGCGGCGCTCCTGGAGCAGTTGCACTTCTCCCAGAAGCGCTTCCAGTTCGGCCTCCATCGCCCGAGCTTGCGTTTCACGGGCATCCTGGAGCGCGGCGTGGGCCAGTTTCTGTGCTTCGGCAAAATCTCTCGCATGACCTGCGATCCATGCCAGGCCGTGTGAAGCGCGAAGCTGCATCCCGCGAGCCCGGGCTTCCCGGGCCTTCTTGCGTGCTGCCGTGAGCCTCTCTCGACCCTCATCTCGCTTCCCGGTGCGAGCGAGGAGGATCCCGACCTTGACCTCGAGAGCCAGGCGGACATCCTCGATGCCCTTCTCCTCTGCGACGTTCAGGGCGTCCTGGGCGATGACCAGAGCCTCTGCGTCCCGCCTGACGATCGAGAGCGCGTCCGCCCGGTACAGAGCGAGATTCACGTCGAGGTAGACGTTGTGGATCGACTCGGCGATCGCCACCGCCTGGTCGAAATGCTGCCACGCAGGGTAAACCTGTCCCCGCACCATGTGACCGTAGCCGACGAGTGCAAGGGCAATGCTCTCCGGATACCGGCTCCCGAGTTTCTGAACCAGCGCCAGGGCCTGATTGGAGAGCTCGAGTGCCTCGGTGAAATCTCCCATGTGGTAGCCCACCACACCGAGATTCAGGAGACTGAAAACTTCTTCATCATGCTGGCCTATCTCGGAGTTGATCTGTTGACAATTGAGATAGCATTCCTTGGCCTCGGCATAGCGCCCCAGGCTCTGGTACGCATTCCCGAGGTGCATCAGCGTATCGTTCAGGCCGATCTTGTTGCCCGTGGACTGATGGATCGTCAGGGCTTCCTGGAGCATGGCCAGACCTTCGTCTTGCCGTAACGGATCCAGCGTGTAGAGGAAGCCCAGGAAGGACTGACACTCGGCCTGGTAAGCCTCCAGGTCATGCTCGCGTGCAACGTGCAGGGCCCGGGTGAAGACCTCGACGGTCTGAGGGGTCTGCCCCTTGAAGACGTGAACCCGCGCAAGGGATGTCAGTGCCCGGAGACGTTCCCTGGGCACGTGAGCATCCTGGGCAGCGTTCGCCGCTTCTTCCAGGATCCTCATGGCGTCGTCATAGGCCCCCATCGCCTGGCGCACCTTGCCCAGTCCCCCCAGCACGCGTGCAAGGGTGGCCCGAGCCTCCAGCTTACGGGCCAGATCCGCCCCTTCCTCGAGAGACCGGCCAGCCTCGGCAAACTCCCCCTTGAGGCGGTGGACGTCCCCCAGGGCCACGAGATATCGGAGCAATGCTTCCTCGTCCACGGGGGAGATGTTCCGGACGAGTGCGAGTCCACGCAGCAGCAGGACCGATGCGAGGTCCGTCGCGAAGAGTTCGAGATTACGTTCACCTGCCCGGAGGGCCAGAGGGATGGCTTTCTCGGGAGTGGGGCTGTCGAACAGGTGGCGAGTCAGCGAATTCAGGATGGCGACACTCTGCGGGGCCGGGGAGAGCGTCCGTTCCAGGACCTCGGCGAGCTTGGCATTCCATTCCCGCCGATCGGGGGCGCTCACGCTTTCGCGAAGCAAGCTTCGCAGCGGGAGGGAGGGGATGCCGTAGCCATCCGAGGCTGACTGCGTGATGTGAAGCTGTTCGAGAACCATCAGGGCACGGTACAGCGCATCACCGGTACCCGGTTCCACGAACCCGGCCAGATCACCCACGGCCAGGGGATGCTCGGCAAGGGCCAGGACCTGAGCGAGGCGACGTTCGAGGTCGTCGAGGCCCTCGAGTCGCCCCCCCCAGAGAGCAGCGAGTGAGCGAGGAGACGTATCGGCCGCGATGCCTCCCCGGACGGTCCAGCCCGCCGCTTCCCGGACCAGCAAACCGGACCTCACGAGGTGCCGGACAAGTTCCACCAGCGTCTGAGGATGGCCCTCGGAGTGTGCGTAGAGGTCATCGCGAAGTTCCGGTGCGATGGGGGACGTCCCGAGCATCGAGAGCGTCACCCGTTCGACGTCGCTCGCCGTGAGCGCGGGCATCGACAGGGCGTCCTCGGGAGCCTGTGTCGCGGCTGTCAGGTGGATCATCCAGAGCGGGAACTGGTTGGCAGCCCGGCCGAGAAAGGCCAGGGTCTCGCGCGAGGCCTCGTCCAGCAGGTGAGAGTCGTCGATGACGACGGTCAATCCCCGGGTTCGTGCGATCGCACCGACCAGCTCCAGGATAGAAGCCTGCAACCGTCGCAGTTCCTGTTCGGGTTCCAGGGCCTGGTACGGCTCTCCCGCGGCCAGGTCGGGCACGAGCAGGCTCAGCACGTGGCGGTGGGTTTCCAGGATGGCCGGGCACGATGACCGCGCCAGGGGAACGAGCGTCTCGACGAGCGTGGCGACGGCCCCGTAAGGAACGGGCGGCTCGGTGCCTTTCAGACCGCAGGTGAGGTGATCCGCCAGCTGGGCCTCGAGCAAAAGCTCACGTCCAAGCCGCGTCTTCCCGCTTCCCTCGCTACCCTGGATGTATAACGTGCCGCCTACACCGTCCATCCGTTCCCGGATTCTGGTCGTCAGGTCCTCGAAGCCCGTCAGTCGGGGCTCCAGCGTGCGGGTGGGGGTATCGTCGGCCTGGACCCCGATCGCTCTCAGGACGGCTCGCGCTGAACCCGGTCGAGCGACGGGGTCCTTTTCGAGCAGTCGCATCACCAGACCATCGAGCTCCGCATCTCCCGAAGCGAGTGGAGCGGGCTGGTCGGTGGCGATCGCCCTGACCAGATCGATCGTCCGGGTCTGCTCGAACGGGGGGCGGCCGGCAAGCAGATGGTAGGTCACGGCCCCGAGGGCATAGAGGTCGGCACGCGCATCGATCCGGTCACCGCGGACGATCTCGGGAGCCACATACCAGAGGGTGCCCCGGATGGGGCCGCCCTCACGCCCCGCAGGTTCCATCAGGCCGAAGTCCATCAACTTGAGGACGCCGTCCTCACGGACCCGTATATTGGCGGGCTTCAGGTCTCCATGGACGTAACCCTGCTGATGGATGGAGTCGAGTGCCTCCAGCAACGGGACGAGCCACTCGCGGACGTGCCGGGGTGATGCCGGAATGGACGCATCGAGACCGGTACCGGAGACGCGCTCCATGGTGAAGTAGGGAAGACCATCCGGCGAGATGCCGTAGTCGTGAACCTCCACGATGTGGGGGTGCCGCATACGAGTCATGATCCAGAACTCGTGTTTCAATCGATCGAGGCTGAGGTTCTGGGCCGATTTGAGCAGTTTCAGCGCGACGTCTCGATCCTCGAGCGTGTCCCGCACGGCATAAACGCGGCCCATGCCACCTTCCCCGAGCAGATCGAGAATCTCGTAGCGGTTGCCGATTGCCGTGATCATCCGCGCTCCTCGGTTCGTCCTGATGCGGTCTCCACCCTGTAAACCCATCGACGGGACACTTTAATCCAGTGGACGCCAGCGCACTCCCAGAAAGATGCGGTCGGGTTCCTGAGCGTCCAGGGCATGCAACCAGCTGGCGGTGAGCAGCATGCGGGTCTGCCAGTCCGGAGATCCATACTCCAGCGTGAGGCGTGAGAGCGGTGCCTGGGGACTGAAAATCTCGGCACGTATCTTCGCATCGCGGTGCATATTCCAGCTCAGACCGCCCCCCAGACGAGAGCGGATCAGCCCGACATGGATACCCATCCCCGGATGCAGAAGGTCGTCCCGTCCCCAGGTTGCGGTCCAGAAGTTGCCGTCTCCGATCTGTTCGATACCCAGCTGGAAGCGCTGGAGGCCGATCGTGGCATCGAATCCTCCTCCGCCGATGAGGTAGGCGGTCTTGCCATCCGACACCCCTGCCAGATCGAGGAGCGGAGTGACCTTGAACGGACCCGTCGCCACCGCGCTCGCCTGAGCCACGACCCGTCGAGAGGTATCGATGAGGGCTCCTATGCCCTGGCCGATGCGCGGATCGCGCGTCACCTGGTCGAGCCGTGCGGCCATGCCGTCCAGCCGTGTCACCAGGTTCTTCAGACTGGCGATCGCCTCTCTGGTGTCCGTCCCCGTGGCTCCTTCCAGGTCGAGGGCTTCCAGCGCACGTCTGGCGACCCGGGCATCGCCCCGGATCTCGTCTATCGTCCCGCGGGCGGACTCGAGCGTCCCGCGCGTCGTCTCGATCGTCCGGTCAACGGCTGGCAACGTGGTGCCCTGGATGTGGGTGAGCCCCGATCCGCCCTGTTCCACCAGGGTCGTGGCCCGGACCGTCAGGACCTCGAGTTGCTCGACGAGCGTCTTCACCCCCGATACGGTCTCGCGGGCATCCCCCAGAACCTGTCGCATCTCGGGGGAATCGGCCAGAGCCCGCACCTTCCGGACCGCCGTCAGGGCCTCTTCCAGAACGGCGTCCAGGCGGTCGGGACGCTGCCCCATGAGGGTCGTTCCGGGGGCGATGCGCTCCCGGGAGGTCACGTTTGTCGGTGGGAAGATCTCGAGATTCTTCTCGCCGATGATGCCCTTGTTGAGAATCTTGAAGCGGGAGCCTTCCAGGATGCCAACGGCCGGATCCGTGATCCACAGATCCACGAGCACATCTCGCTGTCTCGGGGAAATCTGCCGGACCTTGCCCACCCGGACCCCCATCAGCAGCACGTTTGCTCCCGGGAGCAGTCCATTGACGTCAGGAAAGACGCACTGGAGCGGGTAGCCGACGCGGTCGGTACCAAGCTGGGTCAACCAGCCGAGCCCGCCGACCGTGGCCGCGATCGTGATCCAGGTGAGCAGGCCCACGCGGGCCGTCGTCGACAGGCTCAAGGCGCGTCTCCTTCGCGGGCAGAGGTTGGCAGGGTATGGCCGTCCAGAAATTGCCGGATGGCCGGATGGGTTTCCAGGAGGTTCCGGTCTCCGTTTCCGAGTATCCGCCCCTGGTGGAACAGGGTGATCCGGTCGGCCGTCCGGTGAATGGTCGAGTGCTGGTGGGTGACCACGATGGAGGTGGCCCCCGTCTCGCGCGAGAGTGTCACGATGAGATCCTCGATCTGCCGGGACGTGACGGGATCCAGACCGGTGGTGGGCTCATCGTAAAGCAGGACGTCAGGCCGGGTGGCGATCGCCCGGGCGATCGCCCCCCGCGTCTGCATGCCGCCGGACAGCGCGGCG
>JBEIFE010000031.1:0-10565 GCA_040382575.1 Candidatus Sericytochromatia bacterium | reverse complement strand
TGCCGTCCTTGTCGAGGGTGATCGAGAACCATGTCGTCGTCCCGTAGATCCACATCCAGTAGGTGGAGCCATTCACGAGCTTGACGGTGTCATTGCCCTCGTTCCAGTGGCCCATGATGTACCACCAGCCCCAGTAGTGGTTCGTCCCCACTCCGACGCTGCCATAGCCGTTGACGTTCACGTTCACGGTGGTGGTCTTGTAAGCGATCGTCTTCGTGACGTTGTTGACCGTGACGGTGGGGTCATCGCACAGGAGGTTGCCGGCCGAGTCGACCTCGAGGTTTCGCCAGGTCCAGCTGGCCCCGGAGATCCCCAGGTAATACATGCGATGGCGTGGCAGCCTGACGCTGCCGTTCAGGTATAGCCAGCGGTTCTGGCCGTTGATGATCCAGGGGAATCGAACCATGCCCTGCATGTCGACGTTGATCGTCACGCAGTTCAACTTGAGGAGGTTCTGCCCCCCCGTCGCGGCGGTCGTGCCGCCGGTGATCGTCACGAGCCCGCTGGCATCGGTGTCGAAGCCGATGTAGTCGGGCACGCCGTAGATGTAGATGCGGTTCGGATTGGACGGGAGCAGGACGACGGTCCGGTTCCCCTCCTGCCACTCGGTGGCGCCCCAGATGTGCCACGGGCACCAGGTCATGCTATCGACGTCCACCGTGACGTTGATGGTCTTGAAGGTCAGCAGGGCATTGCCCGCAGTCGCGTAGAGGCCTCCATTGGTCGGGGTCGATTGGAGCTGGACGTTCCCGCTGTCATCGACCAGGAAGTTGAAGCTCTCGTGCACGTTGACGCGCATCTGGTAGATGCGGTTGCGTGCCAGCACGACGGACTTGCGGTAGTGCTGCCAGGTCGAGTGGATGCCCGGGATGTGCCAGGCTCCCATGTAGCCGTTGGGATCCACGGTGATCGTCACGGGCCCGACGCTGAAAGCCCGTCCGGCACTGGTCCCGCGCGTGGTAGCGACCGTGAGGTTCCCGGTCGTGGCGCCGGACGGGATCTGGACGATGAGCTTGCGCGGATCGGAGATCCATACCTGGGCGGCCGTTCCGTTGAACTTCACGACGTTCTCGCTGGCCACCGGCGAGAACCCGGAACCATCGATCTGGATCAGGTCCCCCACCAGGCCGCCATTGACCGAGGTCCCCGTGATGCTCGGAGCCCAGTCGCTGATCATGGCCGTGGGGTCGAGGTCGGCGCTGAGATAGAGGGTGATCGCCGCTGCCAGGGCCTGGATATCGGCATCGGGATATCCGGTCAGTACGGGCGTCGCATTGAGCGTGCTGGTCGCCGCGTTCACCGTGACCTTGCCCATCGTGTTCTCGGGAGGCAGGGCGGTCGGTTTCAGGCTCGAGGCGATGGCGATCGCCGTCGTGAGCGGGTTGATGACGATGTTGCTGCTGCCCGTGATGCTGTTCCAGCCGGTTCCGTTCCAGCGGACGATCGTCCGGAAACGCACCCCGGATTTACCGGGCGCGATGCCTCCGAGGCCCCGTGCCGCCTCGACCACGTAGCAGCTACCGGATGCGGGAATGAAACCACTGGGGACGATGCTGAAGGCTCCGCTGTCATTCGACAGACCGCTGGCCAGGGCATATCCCTGCATCTCTTGCAGGGTGACACTCGCAGAGGCGATCGCCTGGGCGAACGTGGCCTGGGTCTGGTAACCCTGCGCGGGCCCCTGGATCTCACCCCGCAGAACCAGGGCGGAAGGATCGGCGGGCGGTGCCTCGATGCCAACGAGGTCGCGGTCCGGGTCCGGGGCCCCCGGGATCGGTCGTCGCGTGTCAGGCAGCGTCTGGACCGATTCGCCCGGTTGCCGGGAAAGCGGCGGGGCTCCCTCGGTCGGACCGATGCGGTCCATGCCGGGCGGTGCCTCGACTGGTTTCATCTCGGGAGCCTGCTGGGCACCGGCCATCCGGGTGATGATGGAGGTTCGGGCAGGTTCCCCTGCCGACGACACCGCGGGCGTCGTGGGTGACATGGCCGGCTGAGGGCAGCCCGTGAGAAGCCCCATGAGGCATGCCAGAAACCCGGTCTTCATGCGAGAAGCGCGCATCTCAGCTCCCCTGGAATTTTCCGCCCACCGGGGCGAGCGCCATGAACGGTACGAGATTGCTGGGTCCCGCCGGCGTCGTGACCTGCACGTAGCTGGTGACCACTCCGGCTGGCACCCGGACGGTGATCTCGGAAGTACTCGTCGCGAGTACGGTGGCCACGACGGATCCGAACTTCACGGTCACATCGTTGACGTTGCTCGAGAAACGCAGGCCCTTGAGGGTCACCTGGGCCCCTGGTGCTGCTGCATGGGGTGACAGCACGTTGATGTAAGGGCTGAAGGGTGTGGTGAGGAAGTATGTTCCCGTTCCACTGTCCCGTCCGATGAAGGTCAGCGGGTCGAGATCCTGGTAGAGGGCCGAGGTCACGAGTGCCGCGATCTGGGAGAACTCGGCCGAGGTCATGTTCGTCACGCCCGCGAAGGTCTCGGTGGTGGCCCCCGATACGATCGTCTGGGTCAGGCTACCGATAAGCGTCGAGAGGCCGATCTTGTTCGAGGTCGAACGTTTCAGGTCTTCAGCGACCGAAAGTGCCGTGGTTCCGACCGAGACGCTGATCAGAGCTGCCCGGGAGTTCGTGAGACTGGCGAAGTACCCCGTCTCCGCTCTCAGCAGCGTCCTGATCCGGACGGCATCGAAGGTGGCCCGGTTGTTGCCGAGCCCTTTCATCGCCTCGAGGTAGTAGTAGTTGCCCGTCGTGGGTTTCCAGCCGGCGAAGTCAAGCTTGAAGGCTCCCCTGGAGTCCGTGAGGCTGGAGGCCACCGTGGCGCTTCCCGTCGCGTTCGGATCGACGATGTTGACGGTGGCTGCCGTGGCGATGTCACTCAGCGACGCCTGAGTCTGCCGGGAAGGGCCGAAATCCACTCGACCTTCCAGCGACCAGGTGCTCGCCGAACGGGCAGTCGTGTCGCTTCCCGTTCGTGACAGGAAAGGCTGCGAACAGCCCGCGAGCATCAGCAACCCGGACAGGGCGAGTCGAGATGACAACCGCTTCATGCAAAGACTCCCGCCTGGACGCTACCAAGAATCCTCTACCCAGGGGGGGCATGAAACAAAACTTGACGACTGTCACGGCTTGGATGGCGAGGGGCTCCTGCCAGTGTAGTCGTGGGACCGTCAGGCGCTCCGGGACGAGCGTCCCTTCTGTTTTTGCGCAGCCCGGGTCACGTTGACGAGGATCTCGGCGACGATGGCATAGAAGTCGGCCGGAATGGCATCCCCGATCTCGACCTGGCTGTACAGGGCCCTGGCAACGGGCGGATTCTCGACGATCGCGACATCCGACTCCCGGGCGATGTCCCGGATGCGCTTGGCCACGAGGTCCGTTCCCTTGGCGACCACGACCGGGACATCCGTTTCACCCTGTTCGTATTTCAGGGCGACGGCGAAGTGCGTGGGATTCGTGATCACCACGGCAGCCTTGGGGACCTCGGACATCATGCGTCGCCGGGCAGACTGCATCTGACGTTTCCGGATCTCGGCCTTCACCTCCTGGGACCCTTCCTGCTGCTTGGCCTCATCCTTCACCTCTTGCTTGGTCATCTTGAGGTCTCGCCACCACTCGAAGCGCTGGTAAGCGTAATCGGCGGCTCCGAGCACGAGCAGGACCAGGATCGATCGCCACGACACCTCCCAGGCCGTACTACCGAGGAGGCTGGCCAGGTGGGGGCCATCGAGCTGGAGAGCCGTGACGATCTGGACGTAGCGGTCCCGGATGACCTGGTAGGCCAGATAGCCCACGAGGACGATCTTCAGGATGCCCTTGACCGTCTCGACCACGCCGCGTAACGAGAAGATGCGCTGCAGGCCCGTGAGGGGATTCATCCTGCCGAAATTCGGCTTGAGCGGTTCGCCCGTGAGGAGGAACCCCGTCTGCATGAGGTTGACCGCGATGCCCAGCACGGCCAGGGACAGCACCGTCGGGGCGACGGCCTTGCCCACGTCGCCGAGGACCTGTCCCATCATGTCCAGGAAGAGGCGGATGGTCAGGTCACTCGACGGGAATCTCCGGAACGAGGTCTCCATCCGTTCGAACATGACGGTCGACATGGCTTGCCACTGGTTGTAGACCAGGATGGCGCCGCCCAGCAGGATGACCGAGGCATTCACGTCCTGGCTTCGGGGGATGTTCCCCTTCTTCCGAGCATCAGAAATCCGTCGGCCAGAAGGGGCTTCCGTTTTGGACTCGCGATCGCCTGCCATCTCGCCATCCTAGGGCGTCCGGCTCAGAAAAGCGATACCCAGCTCTTCAGGAAACGCTGCAGCGTCCAGTCCAGCGTCGAACTGAACAGCGGGAGGGTCAAGATCAACGTGACGACCCCCAGCGGGATCTTGATCGCCGAGCCGAGCTGGAACACGTTCAGTTGGGGGACGACCCGGCTCAGGATGGCCAGGGCGAGTTCGACGACGAGCAACAGGCCGGCCATGGGCAGCATCAGGGCCAGGGAAACCTCGAACATCGCCGTCACGAGCCCGAGCAATTTGTCGAGAAGCGGGGCGACCAGGGTGACGCGGCCCGGGGGATAGATCTTGAACGTGCGCCACAGGGCCGCGATTAGCCAGTGGTGAGAGTCCGTGCCCAGGAAGCTCAACGTGGCGAGCCAGGACATCATCAGGCCGATCTCGGTCGTCGTTCCTCGCGTCACGGGATCGAGGAGCTGGTTCATCGAGAAGCCCATCTGGAGGGCCAGGAAGTGGCCTGCGACCTGGGCGCCACTCAGGAACAACGTCGCGACGAAACCCAGCAGCAGTCCGAGCGCGAGTTCTCCGGCGATCGCGAGCGTCCAGTCATAGGGTGTCTCGATCGCGGGGGCCGGCGCCTGGATGGCCAGCGGTGCCAGCAACATCGTCACCAGCACGGCGAAACCCACGCGGAACCGGGCAGGGACCTGGGTTGCCCCGATGACGGGAGCCGTGACCACCAGCCCCGACATCCGCATGAGCACGAGCAAGAGCGAGGTCAGGCTCGGAGCCGGCAGCGCCAGCAGCGTCGTCAGATCCATGGTCTATCGTGCGTATCTCGGTAATTCGACGAGGAGCCGGGTCATGAAGTCGATCAGACTCTGGACCATCCACGGCCCCATGAAGGCCAGCAGGGCGATCGTCGCCACGATCTTGGGGATGAACGAGAGCGTGGATTCGTTGATGGACGTGACAGCCTGGATGATGCTCACGATGAGGCCCACTCCCAGGCTGACGAGGAGGGCGGGCCCCCCGATCTGGATCATCAGGATCAGGGCACGCTGACAGAGTTCGTAGAAGACCGTCTGGCTCATGCGACCTCAGCGGAAGCTCGCGACGAGGGCGCGGCTGAGCAGATGCCAGCCATCGCAGAGCACGAACAGGACGAGTTTGAACGGCAGAGAGATCACGACCGGCGGTAGCATCATCATCCCCATGCTCATCAGCAGGCTTGATACGACCAGGTCGATCACCAGGAAGGGCAGGTAGATCACGAAACCGATCTGGAACGCCGTCTTGAGCTCCGAGATGATGAACGCCGGGATCAGCGTCAGCGTCGGGATGTCTTCCGGACGCTTCGGACGCGGTAGCTTGGCCATGCTCACGAACAGCGCGATGTCCTTCTGGCGCGTCTGTCGGAACATGAAGCGGCGTATGGGTTTCTGTGCCCGGTCCAGCGCCTCGGGTTGAGAGATGCGCTGTTCGAGGTAGGGCTGCAGCGCGTCGCGGTTGACGTCCGCGAGCGTCGGCGACATCACGAAGAAGGTCAGAAACATCGCGAGCCCCACCACGACCTGGTTCGGGGGCATCATCGGTGTTCCGAGCGCCTGCCGGGTGAAGGACAGGACGATCAGGATCCGGGTGAATGCGGTCATCATGAGCAGGATCGCCGGTGCAAGGCTCAGGACCGTGAGAAGGGCCAGGATCTGGAGATTGATCGCGACGTCTTGCGGGGATCCGGATGCCGGAATCCTGGGGACGGCGAGCTGCGCAAACGCGTCGCCCGCAGGTAGCCAGGCGACCAGCATCACGATCAGGATGGTCAACCACCCGCGCGTCATGACGGTTGACCATCCTGGGGGCGGGTCATGCGACGCAGGGTGTCTTCCACCTCGACCGCGAAATCCGGGGAGGTCCCATCTTCCTGCAGCCACTTCTTGAAGGTCTCGGCCCCCAGATCCGCCGACCATTCGGCCAGCTTCACGAGCGTTTCCTTCCCGTCCGTGCCGACGACCAGGATCCGGTCGCCCACCTCGACGAGATGCAGGGTCTGATTCCCCCTCAGGGGCAGCATCGCAAGTGTCCGGAATCCCCGCTCACCGGCGTTGATCGACAGGCGTTCGAGCCAGTTGCGAGGAATGACCCCCTTCTTGACGAGGAAGGCGGCACCGTACACCAGCCCGACGACGATGCCCAGCCGGAGTACGATACCGAGCGCATTCTGGAGGGGGCCTGGTTCGTCCTGATTCTCGCCCGGGTCCTGGTAGTCTCGCCACTCGAACCCCCCATCGGAGGCCGTGGCCTGGATGGACGGAATCTCGGCCCCATCCTGCGCCAGGACGGGGGGCTGAAGGCCGACCCAGAGCACCAGGAGCCAGGGCGCGAGCCGGATCCATGGCAAGGTCCCGGATCTGATCATCTCGACAGGAGCCGCTCCGCGGGGCTCACGATGTCCGTGACACGAACCCCGAAATTCTCATCGATGACGACGACCTCGCCGCGGGCGATGAGTTTTCCATTCACCAGCAGATCGACCGGTTCTCCCGCGAGCTTGTCGAGTTCGACGACGGAGCCCTTCCCCAGCTCGAGGACATCGCGGATCTGCATGCGGGTACGACCGAGTTCGACCGTGACCCGGAGCGGGACGTCCATGAGCAGATCGAGCCCCTGCCCTCCAGGTCCACCCGGCATGCCGCCGAAAGGCTGGAATTGAGCAACCTGCCAGTTCGGCGGGGGACCGGCGGGTGCTGCCGGTGCGCCTGCAGGCGGCGGCGGATATCCCGGAGGGGGATAGCCGGGAGGTGGATACCCCGGTGGGGGGTATCCAGGGGGCGGATATCCCGGCGGTGGATAACCAGCTGGAGGATACCCTGCCGGAGCTTCAACCGGTGCCGCAGGAGCGGGGGGGGGAGGCGGTGGGGGAGGAGGCGGAGGAGCAGCCGCGGGCGGTGGCGGAGCAGCGGGGGCCGCTGCAGCAGGAGGGGGCACAACGGCAGCGGCAGCCGTCGGCGAACCGAATTCGAAGAGAATGTTGATGGCCGTCATCGGCACGAGTTGCAGCAACGTGCTGTTGAGCAACCCTTCGACGGTCATCGTGTACGAGATGACCAGGATGTCGCCACCCTGGTAACCCGGCCCCATCGTGAACTCTTCGGGGTTGTCGATAACGATCGGGTCGGGGGACTTGAACTCGACCTTCTTGGAGAACGTCTGGTTGATGGTGTTGGCTGCCATCCCCATCATCTGGTTGATGGCTTCGCCGATGGCCGAAAGTTGCAGGTCGTCGATGATGCCCGAGGGGGGCTGACCATCGCCGCCCATCATCAGGTCGGTGATGATGGTGGTGTCCATCTGGGTGAGGGCGTAACCCAGCGTGAAGGGCTGCCCGCGGAATACGCTCGGGACGTCGACAAGCACCATGGGCTCGGTGAGTGCCATGGCGATGTCCACGGGGGCGACGAACATCGAAGTCGGATTGTTGATGGCAACCTGCTTGTTCAGCAGGATGGCAAGGGTCGTGGCACCTGAACCGAGGGCAACGCTTCCGAATTCCTCGATCGCCTGGACTTGCTCAGTCGTCAGGCCATCGCTCATTCCGCCCCCCCCTCTGCTTCGTCATCCACCACATGGGTGATCTTGACGGCCATCCGGTTGCGGTTCGTGCCAGGCTGACCTCGGAACTTCAACATATCCCCCACCCGGATGGCCAGATCCTCACCCACACGTGTATCTACGGGGAGGAAATCGCCGACACCCAAGGATAACACGTCGGACACCCGGACGGTGGTCTCGCCCAGGACCACCTGGACCGGTACGACGGTCTGTCCCACCTGGCCCGTCAGGTTGTTGCGGAACTCGATCGACTGGCTCTGGCGCTGGGTGGCGAACATCGCCTGGGCCGAGATCTTACCCATGACCGGTTCGAGGACGATGTAGGGGATGCACAGCGACAGCGGGCCCGTGTTCTCACCGAATTTCGCCTCGAACGTGATCAGGACGACCGGATCGGAAGGTGGCACGATCTGGACGAACCGTGGGTTCATTTCCATGGTCTCGACCTTCGGACTGAAGGTCAGGACGTTCTGCCAGGCTTCCGTCAGGGAGCCCAGCAGCCGCTGGGTGATGTTGGCGATGAGCGTCCGTTCGATGTCCGTGAGATCGCGCCGGATACGCGTGACCCTTCCGGGACCTCCGAGCAGTCGGTCCAGGATCGCCGACGTCAGATCGATGTTGATCTCGAACAGCGACGTCCCCACCAGGGGCTCCATCGTGAACACGTTCAGGATCGTGGGGGAGGGCAGCGAGCGCGAGTATTCGTCGAAGGTCAGCTGCTCGACCGAAACCACCTCGACCTGCACCAGCATCCGGAGCTGGCCTGAAAGAGCGGTGGAGAGCAACCTACCGAAACCCTCGTGAATCATCGAGAGGGTACGGATATGGTCTTTCGAGAACTTGTTCTGACGCTTGAAGTCATAGATCTTGACGGTGCGCCGGATGATCGGAGCCGACGGTTCATCGTTTGGCTGGAAATACCCGGGCATCGGAGGCGCTGCCACGGCCCCCGGCATGCCGGGATAGCCCTGATAGCTCTGATAGCCCGGATAGCCCGGCGGGGGTGCTGGAGGCGCAGCAGCCGGTGCAGCCGCAGGTGCGGCGGGTTTCTCGGTGGCGATATCACCTGACGACAGGGCCGACAGGAGAGCATCGATCTCGGCTTGCGAGAGGATCTCGGCCATTCAGGCCCTCCTGCGACTACTGGATGACGAAGTCCGTGAAGAACACACCCATGACCTTGCGCTGATTCACGGACTGGTTGAGCGCCACCTTCAGCTTGGACTTCACCAGATCCTTGCCCCCCGGAGCTTTGAGGCTCGCCATGGTCTGCTTGGAGAGCGTGGAGATGATGACGTCCTTGTAGATCGGCTCGTAGGGGACCATGGCTGCCTTCACCGCGATGGTGGGGTCTTCTGCCTTGGCCGCGCCACCCCCGTGTCCACCGCCGCCTTCCGCCTTCTTTTCCTTGCCGTCCCCTTCTGCTTCACCGTGCGGGGCCTCGGCCTCCATCTGGAGCATGATGGTGGTCTTGAGATAGTGGCGGCCTGGATCCGAGAGATTCACGATGAAGTCACCGACCGGATAGAGTTCCATGGGCGGAGCTTCGTGTTCCTCGGCCTTGGCATGGTTGTCGACGGGCTTACCCTGTTCGGTGATGATGTGCTTCTCGACGATGATCTGACGCGGCATACCGACCCGGATGCCCACGAAGGTGCTCAGTCCCGTTAACAGCATCATCCCGACAGCCGAGATCAACCATTTGACGCTGAACCCACCGCCACTGGCTGCGGCAGCGGCATCTCCTGCACCTTTCTTGTTGGTGGCCATGACGAGAAAGAGCCTCCTGGAAATCAGATATCGCGGTTGCCCGGTGCATTCCGGCGCAACACCACGATGTCGACGCGGCGGTTCTGGGCGCGGTGCGCTTCCGTATCGTTGGCCACCTTCGGATCATATTCCCCGTAACCCAGAGCTGATAACCTTCTCGGGTCATAGGCGTGGCGTTCGATGAGGAAACGGACGATCGCGGTGGCCCGGCAAGCGGACAGCTCCCAGTTGGAAGGATAGCGTTCGGTGCGGATCGGCAGGTTGTCCGTGTGGCCCTCGATCCGGAGTTCGTGTTCCTGCGCCTTGAACATGCGGGCCAGTCGATCCAGGGATTCGACCATCTCGGGACGCAAGAGCGCCTCACCGGCTTCGAAGAATCCTGCATTGGAGATCGAGACCGTGAGGCCTTCCTGGTCGAGCTTCGTCTCGATATCTCCCTCGAGACCCTCTTCCTCGGCGACCTGCTCGATGTCTTCCTTCATCTTCTCGAATTCGGTCTGCTCGAGCTGGATGAGGGCATCCATCGCGGGCAGCACGCCCTGCGTCCCGCTGAGGACGGAAGGGTCGCTCTGCCCGGACGCGCCTTTGAGATTGACGACGGTCATCGAGGAAGCCAGCGCTGCCTTCAGGGCGTCGTACTTGTTCTGGTCGATCTTCGACATCGAGTACAGCACGATGAAGAACACCAGCAGCAGCGTGATGAAGTCCGCGTAGCTGATCAGCCAGCGCTCGGAGCTTCCGTGCCCGCCGCCGCCGTGGCCACCCCGGCCCCTGCGTCCCCCACCTCCGGACATGGCTTACGCGGCCTCGTCCTTGGGCTTCAGGGTCGCCCGGAGCGTCGGAGACAGGAAGCTCTTGAGCTTTTCCTCGACGATCTGCGGGTTGTCTCCCGCCTGGATCGAGAGGATCCCCGTCATCATCATCTCGCGGACGAGGATCTCGGCC
>JBEIFE010000030.1:0-10580 GCA_040382575.1 Candidatus Sericytochromatia bacterium | reverse complement strand
GCGTGCTTGACCTCGTCGATCTGCTCGCTGTCGAAATCGAGAAACTGAGCCACCGCCTCGGCCGTCTGAGTCGCCGCGACCTCCATGTTCTCCATGATGGGAATGGTCAACTCGACTTCCTGCGGAAGGTCCGAGGTTCCCGGCCGTTGCTTCACGATACCCTCCCTGCGACGGGGTGACGCTCAGTCCCCCAGGCGTTCCAGCGGCGCGAACCGCGGATCGAGAATCTTCTGTCCCAGTCCCGGAAAGACCACTGCCACGCAAGCCTTGCTTCCCGAACCGATGATCCGAGCCACCACCCCGCGACCGAAGCTGGCATGCCGGACCGACTCACCGACGACGAATCGCACCGGCTCGACCTCATCACTTGCCGAGACGCGGCTGGCGCCTGACCGCGGCAGGTCTCGACCCGCGCTCTCCATGCCCCAATCCTCGGCCCATGTAACGTATTCTTGCGAACGCCGCTCCCGGGAAGGCACGGCACGTGGCGTCATCCCCATCCCTGGATTTCCGGCATGACGCAATACAGCCTCGGGAAGCTCATCCAGGAACCGTGAGGGGAGGCTGGCCTGGGTTTGACCGAAAACCATTCGCCTGGCGGCATGACTGAGAGCGAGTTGCTCCCGGGCCCGCGTGATGCCCACGTAGCACAGGCGTCGCTCCTCCTCGAGTTCCTCTGGACGGTCGAAAGTCCGGCGGTGCGGCAAGAGACCGTCCTCGAGGCCGGTCAGGAAGACGACGGGAAATTCCAGGCCCTTGGCCGAATGGAGCGTCATCAGGGTGACAGCCTGTCCGTCAGAGGCCTGCTCGAGATCCGTGACCAGGGCGATCTGAGTCAGGAATGCGTCGAGTCCCGTCTCGTCACTCGTTTCTTCGAACTGGCGGACGACCGAGACCAGCTCCGCCAGATTCTCGACGCGCGCACGTCCCTCGGGGGACGCGTCCTTCTCGAACTCGGCGAGCATCCCCATGTCGACGAGGACGGCCTCGAGTAACTCGGAGACAGGCAAATGGGCCGCTGCCTCGATCAGCTTGCGAAGCCCTGTGCCGAAAGCCTCGAGCCCCTGTCGAGCCCGGGCGCTCATCATGTCCGGGTCAAGCCCCCAGACGGCCTCCAGCAAAGAAACGCTTCGCGCTGAGGCCAGATCCTTGAGGCGCTGGAGCGTGGCAGCACCGATTCCCCGGCGGGGAACGTGGATGGCTCGCAGGAACGCGGCATCGTCAGAGGGATTGAAGACGAGGCGGAGGTAGGCGACGGCATCCTTGATCTCCTTGCGGTCGTAGAACCTCAGACCTCCTACCAGGCGGTACGGAACCCCCCACCGCATGAGGGCTTCCTCGAACAGGCGAGACTGGGCATTGGTCCGGTACAGGATCGCCACATCCGCCCAGGAAGCGCCCCCCGAAACCTTTTCACGCAGCCGTTCGACGACCCAGTCAGCCTCGTCCCGATCGTCATCCGCGGCATAGACATGGAGCAACTCTCCCCCCTTCTGCCGGGTCCAGAGATCCTTGGGGGGGCGCTCCACGTTATGCGCGATGAGCGCGTTGGCAGCCTCGAGAATCGGGGCCGTGGACCGGTAATTCTCCGTCAGGGTGATGACCCGCGCATCTGAAAAATCCTGCTGGAACTGGAGAATGATCCGGTAATCCGCTGCGCGGAAGGAGTAGATGCTCTGGTCGACGTCTCCGACCGCGAAAAGGTTGCGACTGCCTGCGGCGAGCAATGAAACCAGGCGATACTGGGTCGGGTTGGTGTCCTGATACTCGTCGACCAGCAGGTGACGGAACCGGTTCTGGTACCGTCCGAGGACCTCCGGATCCCGCTCCAGGACCCGGACCGCGAAACCCAGGAGATCATCGAAGTCGAGGGCGTTCTGCCGCGCCAGTTCTCGCTGGTATCGTGCGAAGACCTCGGCAACCTGCTGAGCCTGGTACGTGCGCGCGGCGTTCGCGAAGGCCTCGGCATCCTGACCGCGATTCTTGGCGGCCGAGATCGTGGAAAGGACGCTCCGGGGGGTCTGGGCGCGATCGTCGATCGCCAGAGCTTTCAGGATTTCCTTGACGACGGATGCTTGCTCGGTGTCGTCGTAGATGACGAAGTTGCGGCCATGACGTCCACCGAGGCGATCGATCTCGAGCCGCAGCAGACGGGCGCAGAGGGAATGGAACGTTCCCACCCACATACCTTTCAGCCAGGCAGGGGGGATGCCGGGAACGGCCGTCAGAAGGACCTCGAGACGCTCCCGGAGCTCGCGAGCGGCCTTGTTGGTGAAGGTCACGGCCAGGATCTCGTGGGGGCGCGCCAGGCGATTTTCCAGCAGTCGTGCGATGCGGTGGGTCAGAACCCGGGTTTTCCCGGACCCTGCTCCGGCCAGCACGAGGAGGGGACCTTGCTCATGATCGACCGCTGCCTGCTGGGCCGCGTTGAGAACGGACATCGGGTCTCCTTGCAGGGAGGGGGAGAGACGTGCTAGCCTTCATGCGAAGAAACCAGTCACTCTATCCCAGAGTGCGGCCACCGTCGAGGATCCTTAACGCGGCCAGTCGCCGCGTCGTCGACCCCCAGCACATCGAGGAAATCACCGACCCGTATGGACGTCAACGTGACCACTCCGCCGCAGACCATGGACTCCTTCATGGCCGAGTTGCAGACCATCCAGTCCTCGGGATCGAAGAAGGTCGCCATTCTGGGCACCCGACACATCTCGTTGACCCACCAGCAGCTCATCGAGATGCTTTCCTACGCGCTGGCACTGACGGGCAATACGCTCATCACGTCCGGTGCCGCCGGCACGACCTCGGCCGTCATCAAGGGGGTTTGTCGCGCCAACCCTCAGAACCTGATGGTCGTGCTTCCGCAGACCCTGGCCCAGCAGTCTGCCGAGAGCCAGGAATTGCTCGGAAATCTACCGAATGTGCGCGAGCACAGTGAACGGCGCCTCCTGACGCTGGCCCAGGCCTCCCAGATGTGCAACCAGGAAATCATCGATTCCTGTCAGCAACTCATCTGCTTCCTGTACCACTCGAGCCATACCCTGATGGATTCCGTGAAGTACGCCCAGGAGAAGCACAAGGTCGTCACCTCGTTCTATCTGGATTGACGCCTCCGTCTCTATTTGCTGCTTACAATGTCCCCGCTCTCCGGCTCATCGGATAGGGCGGGGATTTTCTCGTCGAGAACGAAGATGGAACGCGCGAGTTGCCGGGCCCTGGAACGGGACGGGACCCAGTACCAGAGACCGTCGATCTGACGGTCGGTTCCGGGCAAGGTGGACAGGGAAGGCGGTTCGCTGATCTGTGTGAGCCAGCGAGCCAGTCGAAGGACGTCCGTCGCCGAGAGATCGGTATCGACCTGCTGATGGAGCGCCTGCCAGAGCGGGGCAACCTTCAAGACCAGCGTCGGGGTTGCCAGTTGCGGAAGCACCTCTTCGATGAAACTCCGCAGTCGCTGGATACGACCGAGATCGCCCTGGGAATCGTGGCGAAAACGCAGAAATCGTTCCACCATGAGGCCGTCCATGTGCACGCGACCGGGTCGAAAATCGATCTCGAGACGTGCGGTCCTGTCTCGATAGCGCATGCGCCGAGGCACCGTCACATCGACCCCCCCGAGCGCATCGACGATGTCCCTGACCACCTGCAGACTCACGAGCAGGTGGCGATGGACCGGTACCCCGAGCAACTTCGAAACGGTCGAACGAGCCAACCCGGCCCCCTCGTAAGCATTCGCGGCATTGATCTTGAACTGACCGTGCCCCTCGATGGGCACGCGCGTATCTCGAGGGATCGAGAGAGCTTCCAGGCGCGAGGCGGTCTCATCCACGCGTACGAGTACCACGGTGTCCGTGTTGGCATCGAGGGAGCGACGCCCCCGAGTTCCCGTCGCATCCGAGGCCAGCAACAGCAGGTTGTAAGCCTGATGTTCTGACGCGACGGACGGAGCCGTGGTCGGGAGATCGCCTGGAGTCTCACCTTCTGACGATGCCTCCTGGACCGCCTCATCGAGCCACTGACGAGCCAGCCAGATTCCACCAGGCGCACCCAGCAGAGCGCCGAGGACCATCACCGCGATCAAACGCGCGGCTCGCCGCCGCCCTGAAGACCTGCGACGGGAAGACGACAAGGCGGATCAGTCCTCGGGGGGAAGGGCGTTGGGAATGAGAGCGATGCCACTGCCCTCCAGGAACAGTCGCATGAAGGAATCGATAGCCATGCTCTCGAGCCTGGGGCCCTCGGCAACTCGCCCGGGGAGACCCTCGACACATGGCAGATCGGTTCCGGTGGGCCACTTTTCATGCCCCCGGGGATTGAAATAGCGGAGACGGTCCGGTTGGAGGATCGCATCCAGGATCAACTCCTGGCGGAGAGCTTCCCCACTGTCCAGGATCCAGTCCACCGTCGCGATGATGTCGTCCGAGCCGGCCTGCAGGGCAGCCACGATCTCATCCCAGGAACGGGTCTCGACTCCGTCCGTGGTCTTGGCTGCCTCGAGCAAGCGTTGCTTCACGTCCATGTGGGATTCCGTTCAACCTCCGGCCGATGCTGCCATTGTACCCAGGGTGATTACCCCGTATGCCAGGGTATACGACGAGTCGTGCTCGGCGAGATGACGAAAGACACCAAAATGATGGAAAATTTACCCCCAGGTGAAGAGAACCCGGCGGCAGGCGGTGAAGCCGCACCCGCCCTCGGTGAGACGGTTCAGGGTGTGTCCCTGGCCTTCAGTACCCGTGTCACGACCAAGATGGAGAATCTGCTCGAGCGCCTGGACGAGCTCCTGGAGCTAGAAGCGCAGATCGCGGAAGCGGATCCCGCAGCCGCCGATCCGGCTTCCTCGATCGAGGAAGCCCCGTCAAAAGTAAACGAGACTTAACCTGAATTTTCCTCCAACTTAGCAAGTTCAGCGCAGCAGTCCCGGACAAGCTCCTCGGTCACCCGAAAGGAGCCTCGATGCCCGTGCGTACTGCTCTCGTGATGGTCCTTGCCCTCGTCGGGCTCTCGGGGTGCGGCTTCGCGCCAGGGATGTCTCCGACAAACACGATCTCTGGCCAGGCGCAGGCTCTGGGCAAGGTCCCCACGGATCGCAAGTCCTTCATCGCCGCCGTGGCGCGCCTGGGACTGAAGATGACATCCGAGCAGGTCGATCTCGTGGCGCGTGAACGCGCAGCCGCCCCGAGCGGTGAATGGGCCCCGAGACCCGCCGTGAATCTGTCGGCCGAGGGCAACCTCGAAGTGCACTTCCAGAAGCACCGTCGGGAACTCGTACCCCAGCCCACCACTGCGGACGAATACCTCGTGCGGGCCATGAAGCACGCGTCGGGCAAGGGAACCCCCATCGTCTATCTGTTCGACGTCCAGAGCTTCGACAAGGGATACCAGAGCCACGTCGTGCGCTGGTCCTCGAAGAGCCATGAACTTTCAGCCATGCGGGTAGACGGGGCGATGACCACCTACTACCTGGACAGCAAGATGTCGTCGACGCGCTTCGTCGAGGTTCCTGCATCCCTCTGATGGTCTGCCATCACCCTCGATCCGGATCCCTGCGGCTCTCCCATGCCAGGATCGAGCGGATGATCTGATTCTCGGCCCACCAGCCGTCCTCCCAGGGCAAGGCATCGGTGGGCCTCTCCGCGAAGAAAGCCACGTGCCCGCCGGCGCGTGAGACGGACCACTCCACGGCATGCCCCGGCGGCAATGCCTCGAGATATGGAACCTGGTCCCGGATCGGGACGAAGGGATCGTCCGCCGCCAGGAAGAGGCGAGTCGGAGTGCTCACCGATGCGAGCAGGGGACCGGGGCTGGCTGCCTGATAATAGTTGTCGGCTCGCTCGAAACCCGTCAAGGGCGCCGTGATGCGGTCGTCGAATTCATAGACGCTCCGGACGCGATCCAGTTCACGGAGAACTGGACGATAGCGCTCACCTCCCTTGCCCCGACGCACGTATTTCCGCAGCAGGGCCTTCAGGCGCCATACGAACCACGTGTCATAGATGAGGTTCCGGGGAGTAGCAAGCGACCGACTGACGGCCCCGAAATCCAGGGGCGACGAGAAGACGACGACCCCTTGTACGCCGGGCAGATCGAGGCCTCTGGAAAGCGCGTTCAGGAGAATGCTGGCCCCGAGCGAGACGCCGCTCCAGTAGATCCGATCGAAACCGAGCTCCTGGCAGGCCACCACGACTGCCTGCACATCCAGGTGGCCCAGTCCCGTGGTGAAGCGGGTTCCGAGCGCCTCGGATCCACCGGCGCCGCGCCAGTTGATTCGCAGTGAATGGAACCCTGCCGCATGAGCCTTGTGGCTGACGCCCAGCATCAACGGGGCATCGGCATCTGACCCGAGCCCGTGGGCATGGACGACGAGGGGAGCGGCCCCGGGTGGCATGTCGGGCTGACGATGGAGCCAGCTCAGCAGATGATCCCCGTCGGGCAGGGCGATCTCGACTCGCTCGCGCTGCGCCCACCAGGTCGTCCGGCGCCGATCCGGACGGGGCCAGAGCTCGACCGCGAGGGTCTGGAGATCGGGATGGGCAAGCCCACGACGGGGCTCGAAGGACGACAATCCCGGCACGGGACGATCTGGGTACGTCTTCATCGTCAAAGCTTCATTCAACCTTCGTCTTTGATTATGCCCCGCTTTACCGGATCTCGGGACACCTCTCCGATGAGACCTGCAGGCTCTCCGGGGGAGAACAGGAGACGATCGTGCCCGATCCACTCCCGAACATGCTTTCACACGAGCGCATCCAGCGCCTGCGCCAGCTCGCCGGGCGCGCGCATGATCTGGCGACTCTCGCCCCCCGGACCGAACGCGCGGTGGAGGCCCGGGCCTTGCCGCTGCCACCCCGGGGACAGGCCCTGCTGAAGTCAGCCAGCCAGTCGATCTCGCAACCTGGGCTCAAGGCCCATCAGGGGCTCGCGATCGCCGGTGCCGAGGGGCAAATCGGCGGTACCATGGCGACCCGGATCCGCCCCTCCGGCGGGATCGAGGTGGCGGCCGCCACGGGACTGGAGCTCGGGGGAGGCGCCCGGGCCCTTGCCGCCGATCGCTTGCTCCTCGCCCCGGGGGTGATGGCTGCCCAGGGGACGCTCCTCGCCGAGGCGGCCGCTCGCATCCGGGCGACGATGGCAGGCACGGTGGCGATAGGCCCGGAGATCCGCGTTTCTGGCATGACGAGCGGCGAGGGCGTGGCGATCGCCCGAGCTGGCGCCGAAGGTGAGGTCGTCTCGACGGCGCGCCACCTCTCGGCCCGGGGATCGGCCGTCGCAGAGGCCCTGGTCGGTGTACACGACGTGACGGCAGCCCAGGTCCGGATCTCGCAGGCGCTGGACGTGAGGGCGGCCGTGGAGGGCGAAGCGGCCATCGGGACGCGCCACCGGGCCGATGGACATCTTCACGTCGGCATGGATTCCCTGGGCCTGCCCTCGCTGGGACTCGGGGCCGGAGTCGACTCGAGCTCGGGCGCATGGACGAAGACGCAGGGGGCTGGTGAGATTTCCCTGCTCGGCCTGGTGCGACTGGGCGTGAAAGGTCGCCTCGAGGCCCTCGCAGGGCTCGGAGCGGGCGCCGACGCGCGTATCGACGTCCGGGACGGTGCGATCTCGCTGGGACTCGGGGGCAAGGCTGCCGCGGGAGTCGGTGGGGGGGCAGGGGTCGACGTGACGGTCGGTCTCGGGAAGTTACCCGTGGGCATCATCCAGACCATCGGGGCGCCGATTCTGCCTATCCCTGGCCTCCTCCTCAACACGGCCATCCGGGGCCTGCGGGCACTCGTCGGAGCGAAGGACGAGACACCCGCGGACGACCGCCCCATCATCACCGACCTGCCGATAGTCGTGGGCCAGAACCTCGAGCAGGGCGTGAAAAGGATCGGCGAAGGTATCGCCGATGCAGGGAACGGGGTAGTGAGCATCGTGGGGGCCGTCTTCGGTGGCATCGCCGCCGTGGGTCAGGGTATCGGAGACGGTATCGGTGCCGTCTTCAACGGGATCGGAAGCCTATTCGGTTCGAAGAAAGACGTGGAGTCGAAGAAGACCGAAGCGTCGAAACCGGACGTGCCGCCCTCAGCGCCCCAGTTGCTCGACTCGAACCATCCCGGCAAGCCGCTCGAGCGCCTCGAGGCGGATGTGACCGGCACCCTGTAACTGCGCCTGGGCCGCCCCCGCCGCTGCCGCCAGGATGGAGGCACCCCGGATGGGCAAGCCACGCCTGAGCCCGACCAGGAATCCGGCCAGGAAGGCATCACCCGAACCCGTCCGATCGAGGGGGGCGGCCACGGGGGGCGGCAACACCCGCCAACGCTCGCCCTCCGCTGCGACGACGGCGCCCCGGGGTCCCAGCGTGATGATCCCGACCTGGGCTCGCGACCGGAGCGTCTCGAGGGCCTGAACGAGTCGGTTCTCGCCGTCGAGGGGGTAGCCGAGGAGTTCTTCGGCCTCGGCCTGGTTGGGTTTCACGAGGAACGGCCGCGCCTCGAGGCCGTGATAGAGGGCAGGACCGCTCGCATCGAGAATGGCCCGCCCGCCCCCTCGCTGGTGAGCCTCGATCCAGCGCCGGTAAGTATCCGGGGGCAGTCCCGGGGTCAGGCTACCCGAGAAGACCATGTCCTCCGCCTTTGCCCCCAGGCGCCCGAGTACCGAGTTGAGCCGGGTCGCATCCTGCTGGGTGACCTCGGGTCCCTCCTCGTGGAGGGTCGTGCATGTGACGCGCGCCGGATCGAGAATGGTCACGCAGGTCCGCGACTCGCCCTGCACGAACACGAATTCGGTGGGCACGCCGAGTCGCTCGAGCCCCGAGCGGATGACCTTGCCCGTCTCGCCTGCCACGAATCCGGTGGCGACGACGGGCATGCCGAAGGCCTTGAGACCTCGAGCGACGTTGACACCCTTGCCGCCGGGCTGGGGCACGATGGCCTTGACGTCGTGACGAACGCCCGGCCGAAACTCGGGTACCAGCGCGAAACGGTCGAGGGCGGGATTCGGGGTGACGGTGACGAACACGTGGACCTCACAGGATCGGAGGACGTTACCTCCTCATCATAACGAGCCGATGGCCCCCTCGTCAGGCCATTGCCCGGCATAGACCAGACGAGCAGGCCCGGTCATGAAGACCTCGTCATCGTCGGCCCACGCGATCTCGAGCGTCCCGCCGGGGAGACCGACCTCGGCACGACGTGCGGAACGCCCCGTGCGAGCGGCCGCCACGAGGCTCGCGCAAGCGCCCGTCCCGCAGGCCTGCGTCGGTCCGACTCCCCGCTCGTGGACGAGCACCTCGAGTCGGTCCGGACGGTCGACCCGGACGAACTCCACGTTGGTCCGATCGAGGAAAAGGGGATGATGCTCCAGGCGAGGTCCCCATGCTTGCAGTTCGGCCTCGTCGAGCGCATCCACGAACGTGACGGCATGGGGATTCCCCATCGAGACGGCCGTGAGAGTCCATGTCCGGTCCCCGACCTCAACGGGGCTCGAGAGCAGCGGTTCCCCGTCTGGACGGTCGAGACCGATGGCCTGCGGGGTCCAGTCGGGGCGCCCCATCGCCACCTCGAAGCGGCCCTCGCGACCATCCCACGAGAGGGTTCGCACCACTCGAGACCCCGAACGCGTCATCAGGTGCAGGGGAACTGAGTGGTCCCATCCCCGGAGCATCGCATGAGCCGCGACGCAGCGTACGCCGTTGCCACACATGGCCGCTTCCGAGCCGTCCGCATTCCAGATGGTCAGGAGGAGCGTATTCCCGGGGCCGGATGTCACCACGAGGACCCCGTCAGCCCCGATCCCGCGCCGGCGGTCACACAGACGGCGAGCCACGACGGCGGGATCCCCGGGCAGGAGGCGCTCGACCAGCACGAAGTCGTTGCCCAGGCCCTCGATCTTCCAGAAGGGCAGGGATGTCTCCGTCACGGATGCCTCTCTTCCTCGACGTGCGCCCGGATGCGGGCCACCATCCGGTCCAGCTCTGATCCCGGAGGTAAGTCCTCGAGCCAGGTGTCGACGGGCTCCCGCCGGAACCACGTGACCTGACGCCGGGCAAACTGCCGGGTGTGCACGGCGATCGCCTCGAGCGCCTCCTCGCGAGAGCAGCGTCCGTCCAGCCAGTCCCCCAGTTCCCGGTATCCGAGCGTTCCGAGCAGGGGCAACTGCGAACCGTGACGGGCACGCAGCCCTTCCACCTCTTCGACGAAGCCCTGGGCCATCATGGCGCCGATCCGCGACCGGATGCGCGTTTCGAGGATGTCTCTGGCAGGGGCGAGGGCCCAGAGGAGCGTCCGGTGCGGAGCCTCTACGCGCGTGGCGGCCTCCGAGAGGGGACGGCCGAGCACCCTGTGCACCTCGAGAGCCCGGATGATCCGGAACCGGTCGTTCGGATGAAGACGGGCCGCCGTGACGGGATCGACCTTCCCCAGCTGGGCGTGTGGGTCATCGAGGGCCTCGAGTTCAGCCCTCAGCTCGGGTTGCGGCGGGACCTCCGGAATGGCAAGCTCGCCCGTCAGCGCCCGGATGTAGAAGCCGGTACCCCCGACGACCAGGGGGATCCGGCCCCCAGCTCGGATGGCGGCGATCGCCGAGCGGGCATCGTCCCG
>JBEIFE010000029.1:0-10610 GCA_040382575.1 Candidatus Sericytochromatia bacterium | reverse complement strand
TCATGGCCCGCCAGTGCGCCCTCGCCGCGCAACACGATCTGCCGATTGTGCTGCACGTCGTACACGCCCACGCCCACGTGCTCGAGATCCTCGACCGCGTGCAACCGCCCCCGGGGGTCGTTCACGCCTTCTCGGGCCCACCTGAACTGGCCCGCGAGTACATTCGACGTGGCTACATGCTCGGCGTGGGTCGAACGGTTCTCCGGTCTGCGAAACTGGCAGCAACGGTCCGTCAACTCGGTCTGGACTCGCTCGTCCTCGAGAGCGACGCACCGGTCCGAGGGGCCCCGACATCCGATCGTGGCCTCGACTTGATGCCCGTCGCGCGCGAGGTGGCCCGACTGTGTGATGTCGATCTCGAGACGGTCGCGGCCCGCACATGGGACAATGCATGCCGCCTGTACCGCCTTCCGCCTTCCTTCCTGGAGACCTTGCCATGATGCCCCCGGTTCACCAGCAGCGGACCCCCGCCAACGAGCGTACTCATCTTCTGCTGGGTGATGCGGGCGTGGCCCGACTCGCAGGAGCCCACGTGCTGGTTGCCGGTGTGGGTGGAGTCGGGGGAAATTGCGTCGAGGCGCTGGCCCGGGCCGGTGTGGGCCGACTCACGCTCGTCGATTTCGACCGAGTCGTGGCCAGCAACTGTAACCGGCAGGTCGTGGCACTGCACTCGACGCTGGACCGTCTCAAGGTGGAGGTCATGGCCGAACGGGCTCAGGACATCCAGCCGGGGATCGCGATCGCCTGCGAGGCCCGACGACTCAGCCCGCCCGAGATTCCGGACTTTCTTCCCTCCGACGTGGACGTCGTGCTCGACTGCATCGATGCCATCACCTCCAAGGTGGCCCTGTACCGGGCAGCCCAGGAACGCGGAGTCTTCGTGGCCGGTAGCATGGGAGCAGCCGCAAGGCTGGATCCGTCCCAGGTTCAGCTTGCCGACCTCTTCGAGACTCACGGATGCCCCATGGCCACTGCCGTGCGGAAGCTGGCGAGACGCTGGGGCGTGCAGAAGGGCGTCCGTGCCGTCTTCTCACCCGAACGCCCGCTCCCCCATCCCGTGCGAGCGTTCGTCCCGGGTGCAGGCCCCCAGAAGACCGTGAACGGTACGATCAGCTACATGCCCCCGATCTTCGGTCTGATGCTCGCAGCCGAAGGCATCCGATGCCTGCTCGGGACGGATCACCCGGGGGGGGCTCGATGAGCCGATCCAGGGGATCACGCCGCAGACAGCAGAGCGACAGGGGGGGACAAGTCGCGCGACGCAAGGACGGGCGCGTGTATCTGGTCCGCCGGCTGATCCTGGTGGCATGTCTCATGGGCCTCGCAGCCGGTGGCTTCTTGCTGTTCAGGCGCACACCTGGCACCGTCCCTGGCGGCCCCGGCACCCGGATCTCGGACCCAGCCGTCTCGACCCAGGCCGAACTGTTCGAGACCACGCTCCGTACCCAGGAACGTCTGGTCGCCCACCAGCACCAGCACGACGGCGCCATACCGGATGATCCGCGTGTACTCGGGATCACGTCCACCATCGAGGTGGTATGCCTCGATCTGAGCGTTCCGGCGGACGCCCCCCCCCGAGAGGAACTCGAGCAACTGCTGGGGAAGCGCCCCTGCCTGGTGGTCATCGAACGTTCCGGGAACGCCCGGGGGCGGGTATGGGGCATCGGCCGTGACCGCAAGGGAGAGGCGACCGTCCTGGTCCGCCTCATGCCGCCCGTGCCTTGAAGGGGCTCAGCCCCGGATGCGTCCCGTGCCCGGGGACCGCAGAGTCTTCTGCTTGCGCGCGGCCTGGAGCACGGCATCTCTCAGAAGGATGCCGAGGGCCCGCACATCCGTTCCTTGCTTGAACAGCGTGTACCCATCGTTCCCGTCGGCCAGGTAATCGATGGTTCCCACCCGGTACGAGCGGTCCGGATCCAGCGGTGCTTGCCCGACCCGGATGTCCACGGCGCGGCCGCCTGACGACCGGAAAGTCAGATTGGAGAATTGCAAGGCGCCCAGGCGAGCGGGGTCGGCCGCATTCGCATCACAAAGAGCCTGGAGGGTCTTGCCCCGGAGCGAGACGGTCATCAAGGCATTGTCGAATGGGAAGATACTGAACAGCGTTCCGACGGACACGCTGCCTGGTAGGAGCGGAGCACGCAAGCCTCCCGCGTTCATGATACCGATCTCGGCGCCGGTTCGTGACCGGATGACATCCGCTGTCCAGTTCCCGAGTTCGCAGTCCCGAGCATACTTGTCATCGGAAGCGAGGCCCTGGGGTGCATCCGCCACGACCTCGGCCATCCGGGTCCTGATCTGGGAGTCGTACAGATTGACGACGTCCTGGAGGTTGCGATCACCCGGGATCGAGGCGTCGATGGGCAAGAGTTTGCCCTTCAGGGCGACGATCCGCCCCTCGTCAACCGTCAGGTCGATCCGTCCCAGCAATTCCCCCCACTGGAAGTCCTGGGCCACGTAGGTCGTCCAGGTACCGCATTGCACGGCGCGAGGTTCATTGACCCGCGTGTGAGAATGCCCACCCAGGATCACGTGTATGCCCTCGACCTCAGCCGCCAGGGCCAGGTCCTGCTCGAAGCCCGAGTGAGAGAGCATGACGACCAGGTCCACCCTGGAGCGAAGGTCTCGCACCTGCTCGCGAGCCACCTGGACCGGATCGAGGAAACGAATGGTCGGGCGGTTCTTGCGAGCCACGGCCTCCAGGGCGTCCAACCCCATCAGACCGAACACCCCGACCTTCAAGCCGTCCACGTCGAAGACATGGGCAGGCTCGAAAATGGGTTTGCCCGACTCGACATCGACGAGATTGGAGCAGATCGTCCGGACATGATGCCCGGCCAGTTGCTTCTGGAGGTTGGGGAGGCCGTTGTCGAGGTCGTGGTTCCCGACGGTGGTGGCGTCATAGCCGACCATATCCATCGTGAGCGTATCGGCTTCACCCGAAAAAAACGTGAAGATG
Organism: Candidatus Sericytochromatia bacterium; assembly: GCA_040382575.1. GTDB lineage: Bacteria > Cyanobacteriota > Sericytochromatia > S15B-MN24 > UBA4093 > JAYKJE01. The sequence continues at coordinate 7,651 of JBEIFE010000029.1, read as the reverse complement.
GGTGTTCCCTGGAACGTGTCACCGGCGTCGAGAAGCAGCGACCGGGTGGCTTCCGCGCGGATCCGACGGACGAGCGTAGCCCGACGCGCGATTCCCCCGAGATCCTTGCCATGCCGGGTGTCGAACGGCAGCAGATGATCATGGGTGTCGTTCGTATGTAGCAGGGTCAGATCTTTCGGAACTGCCAGAGCCGGGGCCGACCAAGCCAGAACGCATGCAAAGAGGGTGACAAGGGGCACGGGAAGACGGCTGGAACGAAACACGCTTTGGACCTCCGCGAAACCGATGAACCCCTGCATGGTAGGACCAAGGGGGGACCGGCGGCAACCCGGGGCGGGCATGCTATGATGCCCTCGAATCCAGGAGGTGATGCCTTGAGTACGGACTGGACCGCCCCGTTGCAGGATCTCTACCGGATGTGGCGTGAACTGGATGCCGCACGCGAACGCCCCATCCACGTGGTCGTGGTCGGCGAACCCGGTTCCGAGCGCGACAACCTGATGGACCATCTCCTCTTCGACAGCCCTCACCCGCACCGCCTTCTGGTCGCGGACCCTCACGCCGAGGCCGTCCCCGTGGCGGAGCTGTACCTGGTCCTGGCAGGGGCCGAGCGTCTCCGGGCGGCCCGAGAGTGCCCACCCGCCCACACGGTGGCAATCGTGCCCGGCGCAGCCAGGGGCCCCGTTCATGCACGCGCCCAGGCGGTCCGACAGTCCCTCGAACTGCCAGCCGATCGGGTGTTGCCCCTCCTGTCCTGGCAAGATCTCCCGGGGGCTCTCGCCGACCTCGTGGTGGCCCATCACGGGGACCTCGTCATGCCGCTGTCGCAGCAGTTCCCCTTGCTCCGAGTCCATCTCGCGAGATGGGAGGTCCGGGATACGGCCAAGCAGAACGGCCTACTCGGCCTGCTGCCCGTGCCCGGCGCGGACATGCCCCTGATGACGGCCAATCAGCTCAAGATGCTGCTGAGGATCGCCGCGCTGTTCGGTCATCCGGTGGACTGGACACGGTCTCCCGAGGGTGCGCTCATCGTCGGAGGCGGGTATGGCCTCCGGAACCTGGTTCGCTGGCTGGCACAGCGGCTCCCGGGCCCGAAATGGCTGCTCGGCTCCCTGGTGGGCTATGCCGGAACCCTCGCGGTCGGCCACGGGGCGATCGCCTACTACCGGAATCGCGCAGGGTCGATGCCCCCGTCGCCCGGATGGGATCAGCCCGAGGTCGTCCTCGTCACCGGAGAAGTCTGATGCCCATCCGGGTGCTCGGTATCGAAAGCTCCTGTGACGAGACCTCCCTGGCGGTCGTGGAAGACGGCTGGAAAGTGCTATCCAACGTCGTTTCGTCGCAGATCGCCCTCCATGAGCGTTTCGGTGGCGTGGTACCGGAAATCGCTTCGCGGGCCCACATCGAGGCCATCGGGCCGCTGCTCACGGAGGCCCTGGACCGGTCAGGATGCCGTCTTCAGGACCTCGACGCCATCTCCACCACCTTCGCTCCGGGTCTCCAGGGCGCACTCCTGGTCGGTCTGATGACCGCCAAGGGCCTGGCATGGGGGCTGGATGTCCCGCTGGTGGGAGTACACCACCTGGCCGCCCACATCTGGGCCAATCGCATGACGCACCGGGATCTGCCCCTCCCGTTCCTCTGTCTGCTCGTCTCGGGCGGCCACACGGAGGTCGTGCGCGTGGACGGCCCCGAACATTTCCGGAGTCTGGCTCGTACCCGGGATGATGCCGTGGGTGAAGCCTATGACAAGACGGCGCGCCTGCTCGGACTCGGTTACCCCGGCGGACCGGCGATCGACCGGCTGGCGACCGAGGGAAACCCGGAGGCCATCGCTTTTCCGAGAGCCAGCCTCGCAGACGGTCTGGACATGTCCTTCTCGGGCCTCAAGACGGCGGTACGCCGACTGGCAGAGCGCCATGTCCAGGCCGGAATGCCCATCCCGATCGCGGACGTCGCGGCCAGTTTCCAGCGGGCCATCGTGGATGTGCTCGCAGATCGGATGGAAAAACTGGCTGATCGCGAAGGGATCGAGGTTCTCGCCGTGGCAGGGGGTGTGGCGGCCAACCGGGAGCTCCGAACGCGCCTTGCCGCCCTGGCAGAGAGCCGGGGATGGACCTTCGTCGCGCCCCCTATCGACCTCTGCACGGATAATGCCGCCATGATTGCAGGGCTCGGTACCGAGCTGTTCCGGGCTGGCCGGGTCGCCTCTCTCGATCTGGCCGCGGCTTCTCGCTATCCGCTGGATGCGCTGGCCCCGACCTGAAACGCCAGGAGCGGGTCAAGATCAGGCGTCACGTGGACCGTGCGCTCCCGTTCGTAATGGACGAATCCAGGGTGAGCCCCTGCAGGTTTCCACACGTGCTTTCGCCGCGTGTAGACGACCGGGACACCACTGGACTGACGAGCCTGACTGAAACCCGCCGCCAGCCGTGCTGCTTCGAGGATCGTGCTCTCGGGTAGGTCCCCGCCTCCCTCGGCGCGAACCACGACATGGGATCCCGGGATGTTCCGGGCGTGAAACCACCAGTCCTCGGGGCGGGCCACTTTGAAGGTCAACCAGTCATTCTGGCGGTTGTTGCGTCCAAGCCAGACGGTGAACCCGTCGCATGTCCGGAGCTGGAGCGGGCGAGGCTCGGCAGCGCGAGGGCGCTGCCGGCCTGTGTGGACAGCAGGTGGGCGGAGCTCCGCGGCGATCTCGACCAGGGTCTCGAGATCGGTGGCGCACGAGATCGCGACGGCAACGCTCTCCCAGTAGGCTCGCTCCGTTGCGGCGGTGGCCAGCAACGTGTGCGTGACTTGCTCACCGTCTCGCGCCTTCTGGTAGCGACGGTAATGCCTCTGGGCATTCTGCGTCGCATCCAGGACCGGATCAAGCGGAATGGTGACGAGATGCCCCTCCTCGCTCTGGACATCCGGGAGGGCGTGGCTGGAGATGCCACGGGGCACCTCGTGCGCGAATGTGAGCAGCAGATCGCCCCACAGGCGCCAGGTCGCCGCCGTCTCGACTCGGTCAAGGGCCGCCGTCAAGGCCTCGCAACGTGAGACGAGCCTGTCCAGTCGCTCCCTGACCTCGCGCTGGAGGAGCTGGCGCTGACGCTCGAGAGCCTCGCGATCCCAGCGTTCACCGAACCAGGCATCCAGGGTCGCGCCCGGAGGCAGGGGTGCTCCCTCCCGGCCGAGGCGCAGCACCTCGAGGCCTGCAGCCGTACGTGATAGGCGGAAGTCTCCTGCGGCCAGTTCCTGGCGAAACAGGGCCCAGATCCGCGAAAGTCGCTCGATATCCACCGTACCCAGCATGTCGACCGGCGTGGTGGGTTCAAGTCCTGCTGCCCCGAGCAACTCGGCCAGGGAACCACGGGACAGGGAATGAACGCGAGAAAGCAAGGCTTCACGAACGGGGCGATCGCCAGCGCCTGGCCCCACGAGCAAGCTCATCGGCTCGAAGTCCGAAGGATCCTGGCGACCGGTTGGCACGGGCGGTGGATCATAGGCGAGCCCCGGGAGCAGCTGGCGCTCGCGGCTCTCACGTTCACTCACGGGTCTCAAGAGTCCCATGATCGTCCCCCAGGGTCGATCGAGCAGCAGCCAGTTGGCGTGTTTACCCGTGATCTCGGCTACCAGTGCCCGTTCGGTCGGATCACCCAGCTCGTCCCGACCGGCGATGACGAGCTGGACCACCCGCTCGAGGCCAGGCTGTTCCACCCGGAGGATTCGTCCACCCTCCAGATGCTTGCGAAGCAGCATGCAGAATGCAGGTGGCTGCGCAGGATTTTCGAATCGCCGGACCGTGAGATGTATTCGCGCATGCACACCCCGGGCCGAGAAGAGCAACCTCCGGGGACCTGGGTGCCCACGCAGGGCCCAGACCATCTCCCAGGGAGTGGGCAGGTGGATCCTTTCGACCCGGGAACCGATGATCTGTTCACGTAGCTCGTGGACGGTGGCGGCCACGAGGAGGCTGTCCATGACATGCATGGCCCCATGATAGGGGATCGGCAGGCCGCAGGTGGCCGTCCGGTTCGAATTTCGGACAGGCGTGGTATGACGAGATCATCCGTCTAGCACGACGGAACGTCTCGACGAGGAGGATGGCGTGGTCAACCGGGAGATGGTCGTGGTGATGGTTCAGCGCGAAGTCTCGGGAACGTGGACCGGTCAACGCCTCGATGCACCCGCACCCCGACTGTCGGGAACCTCACGCGAATCCATCGAGCGCCAGATTCACCAGACCTGGATCGATCCGGACCCGATCGCCGTTCGCTGATCATCCCCGTTCAGGCCACTTCCTGACCCAGCTTCGCCATCCAGCCATCGATTGCGCGCGAGGTCGAGCGCTCGATCGCCACGAATCCACAGGCAGGACACACCAGGGCGGGAACCCCCTCGAACCTGGCGATGCCGCGCGGATGCGGGAGCTCCAGCTCGATGGTGCGGGGCGTCAGGTTCGAAGGACGGCAATGCATGCAGGTCATCTGCGAGCTCCTCTCCGGCAAGGGTAAACGGTGATGCCTATCACATCGGCACGTAACCCACCGTCTTGAGCGCGCCTCCATCACGATTAAAAAACAAGATCATTTTAAAATTAAATAAAGTCATGTATAATTGATCCGTGCCCACCCTCGACCCCTCTGGCAGGTGAACCGCATGGACCTCGATACCGCGTACCTCGCGTCCCCGACCGCTACGGCCTCTCTCCCCTGGGACCGCCCGGATGGCCTCATCGGCGAAACATGGGACGACGATCTGCCGTGGGAAGAAGGAGAATGGTCCCCCCTCTGGGCGAGCTGGCTCGATGAGGGCGTACGGATGTCCGACGGTTTCTGAGCCCCGAGACGAGGAAAAGGGGGAGGCTCGATGAGCCTCCCCCTTGACCGTGTATGAGACGTCCTGCAATCACCGAAGGGCGAGCGACCTGGAAGGTGTATCGCTTGCTCGGTCCTGCAGATCGTACTTGCGGAGGATCTCGAGGAGGCGGTAAGCCTGATTCTGGAGGATGACCGCCGACTGGGCGATCGTGTCCGTGGCGATCGCCGACTCCTGAGCAGAAAAGTTCATGCCCTGGATGACGGTGACCATCTCGCTGGCCTGACTCTGCTGGTCGTGCGAGCTCGAGGCCACCTGGAGAACGACCTCGCGCATCGCAGCGGCGGAGCGACCGATGCGCTGGCTTGCCGAATCCTGCTTGTGGGCCGACTCGGCGACCTTGCGCGTCCCCTGGTCGAGCCTTTCCGTCGCCTTCAGGGTGTCACGGGCCACGATCGCATGCTCGTAGGTGGCCCGATCGATGACGGAGATTCGGGTCGCGAGGTTCTCGACCCGCTTCACGATGGATTCGAGGTAGAAGCCCGCCTGCCCGGCGACGTCTGCACCTGCCGAGATCGCGAGCTCCCCCTCGTGGCTGATGCGCATGGCACTCTGGGTATCCTTCTGGATGGCCTTGACGAGGTCACGAATCTCGGCCGTCGAGGCGGCCGCACGGTCCGCCATCTTTCGAACCTCAACGGCCACGATGCTGAAGCCACGACCGGCCTCACCTGCACGGGCAGCCTCGATACTCGCGTTCAGGGCCAGCATGTTCGTCTGGGCAGCGATGTCCTCCATGACGCCAAGGATGATGCCGATCTGCTTCGAGCGCTGACCGAGCAGATCGATGGCAGCCCGGATGCCCGACATGACGTTGAAGACATCCTGGATACCGGCCACGGTGGCTTCGACTGCTTCACGTCCGTCTTTCGCGGCTTCCGAGGTCTGGCCCGCGTCGTCAGCGGCCTCGCGTACATTCTGGGCCACGAACTCGATCGAGGCCGACATCTGCTGGATGGCAGCCCCCATCTGATTGACGACCCCGGAAAGCAGATCAGCGTTCGAGACGACCGACGTGGTGCCCTGAACGATCTCGTGGAGGGCCGACGACGTGACCTCGACCTGGGTCGACAGGTCTGCGGCATTTTTTGCGAGCAGTTCGCCGTTTCGCGCCATTTGCTCGACGGCCCGGGTGGTTTCGGATGCCGTCGACGCCTGGATCTTGGACGTCTGAGCCAATTCTTCCGTGCCGGCCCCGATCTGCTCGAGATTCTGGGCCACGATCCGGGCAGCCTGACCCACCTCGGTCAACGACTCGTGGAAGTGGTCCACCAACCGGATGAAGCCGTCTCCAACCCCTCCGAGCTCACGTGAGAAAGAAGCGGTATCGGCACCTGCCCCGGAGACCAGCCTGTCCGCCTGCTGGAGGAGCAGCGCGGCGCCAGCACGAGAACGACGAGACACCAGGATCCCCACGGCCAGCGAGAGCAGAGCAAGACCGCCGAGACCGAGTTGAAGCTGCTTGCGCGCAGACGACACATGGCCGGAAATCGCCTCGCGCGTCTCCTTCATCTCCTGGAGCCAGGCTGACGAAACCGCAGCTCCCGGATTGGACGAATCCGTCAACCTGGTGAGGTGATCACTCAGGGCCACCTCCTGACGCGCGAGCAACTCGAGCCCAGAGTAGACCCATAGCCCCCCGCCAGCGATACCCGAGGCCAGCACGGCAGGCAAAACCCAATCACGCACCCGAATCATGGCAGCTACTCAACTCCCTCATGGCCAGATGTGACACCTGGCAAGAGTCACGACATCCTGTTGCCCTTCGTACCCCCGCAAGGGTGGAGCATTGCACGTTGTCACGAGATTATCTCCCAAATTCTGTGAAGACCATGATGGATATCACGGGCTCGCAGGAACGGGAGCTGGATCAACTGGCCACACCCGGTGCCTGGCGCAGGTGCGCGCCGGTCGCGATCGCCTCGAGGACGACATCCGCGAGGTCAGCTCGCGAGACGTTCCGGCCCCCCGCGGGAACGCCCTGGATCGCCATGCGAACCGCCCGGGTCACCGGACCGTCCGTGAGCCCCATCGGCCGGAAAACCGTCCAGTCGAGGTCCCCCGAGCGGAGCTGGTCGACCGCGCCGCGATGGTCGGCCAGGACGTGCCTCAGGATGAACTGCACCAACCAGCCGAATGGAGCCGGAATCTCGCCATCGATCCCGGCCGAGGCGATCCAGACGATACGCTTCACGCCGGAAGACGCCATGCCGGCCACGATGTGCCGCATGGCCGTGGTCAGCACGTCCGAGCGCGAGAGACCCTCGCCACCGAGGGCACTGATGACGGCGTCGTGGCCGGCGATCGCCGCGGCGATCGCCTCACCATCGCGGGCCTCGATCGTGGCGATCCTGACCTCTGGCGGCAAGGACGGCAGCCTGGCCGGCTCCCGCACGGCCGCGGTGACCGACCATCCCCGCGCGATGGCCCCTTCGACCAGGAGCCGCCCCGTTCGACCGCTGGCCCCGAAAACGATGATCTTCACCCTGACTCCTTCCACAAGCACCATTTTCCCGGCGAGACGCAAGATGGCTCGCCAGAACACATATAAAGATAAGGTAAAAGTCACTTGAAGATCGGAGTGTCCGTTTTGCGCCGTATCCTGACCCCAGCCATCCTCGTGTTGCTCACCGGATGCGGGGCTCACCCTTCGCTGACCCCGTCGCTGGCCACTCGTTCGAATGCGATGACGGTGCAGCCGGATACCCATCGCTGGCAGATGCGCATGCCGACTGCGACGGGCAACCGCCTCGACCTCGACTTCACGATGCCCAAATTCGACGTG
>JBEIFE010000028.1:0-10622 GCA_040382575.1 Candidatus Sericytochromatia bacterium | reverse complement strand
GGGGAAACGGACAGGAGGTCGGGGCGAGACCGGACCATGGGGAAATCGGCCAGGTTCGTGGTGTGGCCGGACTGGATGACGACGTCGTTGCGGTAGCCCCGCATGAGCAAGGCGGTATTCCGGGCGACCACCGAGAAGGTCGCAACGGGCAGTGCCGGAAAGTAGAAACGCCCCGTCGCATCCGTCTTCGCGACCAGGTAACCGGGGATGAAGACATCGACCCCCTCGAGATTCGTCACGCCCGGATCTTCGGGGAAGATGAGGCGACCCGTGAGGGCACCCGTTGGCGTGACCCGGATACCCGAAGAGCCCAGCACCGGCAACCCCGAAACCAGGGGAACGGCTTCGCGCCAGCCCTTCAAACCCGTTCCCGCGACGGCCTCGAGGTTGTAGGTCCCGCTGGTCTCGGCCGGGAACCGGAAACGACCCGTAGCATCCGTCACGGCCCGGAGGGTTTCGGGCGGCCCCGCCTGGATACGACCGCCCCACCACGGCGCGACGGTGGTGAGAGGAGCGACGGTGGTGAGAGGAGCGACGGTCGTGAGGGGAGCGACGGTCGTGAGGTACGCATTCACGACCGTGTTCGCGAGCGGCTGTCCCGCCTCATCCAGCAGGGGAGCGACGGTCGTCAATGGATCGGACGGGCTGACAGGGGCGACGGAGGTGAGCGAGTCCTGAGGCCTGGCCGGAGCGACCGTGCGGAGGTCGCCCCCGAAAATCGCGCCTGCTTTTTGAAAGGCATCGTCAGACTGCTGACCAGGCAACACCCCGAAGACGGGGCGACAGGCAGCAAACAGGAATGCGCAGCTCAAGATTCGAACAGCTTGCAAGGCGTGATGGTTCAAAGGACAACTCCCCCTGCAGTTGCTTACCCTCGAACCAGGCAAAGGATACCGAGGCCAGGCATCAGACGGGGGTCCTCTTCAGATGGAGGCCACCGTTCAGCTGGACGCTTCCCCTGCCGGGCTGGACTCGGTGGATGACGGAGCCACGGCCACCAATCGCTGGTTCTCCATCCAACCCGAGAAAAGAACGAACATCCCGACCGCGCCGACGACGGCCATATCGGCCACGTTCCAGATGGGGAAGATGTTGCGCCCGGCCCAGTGCAGATCAACCATGTCGCGCACGTAACCCAGCGTGAATCGGTCGTACATGTTGCCGAGCGCGCCGCCGACCAGGAGACCTGCTGCCAGCGTGTACAGGGGCCCTGCTGGCCGGTTGCGCCAGTGCACCACGATGACCACGCTGACGACGGCGAGCCCGATCAGCGACAGGATATTGCCGTGGCCCCAGAGCAGACTGAAGGCGGCGCCCTGGTTCCGGACGTACGTCAGGTACAGGATGGGCTCCCACAGCGGACGGGACTGCTGGTAAGCCAGCGTCGCCTCGATGTGGATCTTGCTGAGCTGGTCGAGCAGGAAGATGCTCAGGGCGATCAGGAAGAAGGCGGAACTCTCATACAGGTTGACCAGCTTGTTCATGGGGCCTCGGTGAAAAGGGGATGCGGAGTACCGCTCAGGGCGGCATGTTACCGCGGGAAGCCCCGGACATCCAGACGGTCAGCGAGGAATTCCTTCGGCCACGACGGCCGCTCCCCTCAGGGGGAAGCCGTCGGCATCCCAGGCCGCGAGCAAGCGTTCGGCCGTGGTCGTACGGCTGCCATCCGGCGCATTGGCGATCGCCACCTGTCTTTCGTCCAGGCCGTGGATGACGACCCAGACCAGCGCCCGGGTGCTCCCACCGAGACGACTTCCATCCACGAGCAGGGCAGCGGGCCAGCCCGCATCCACCCAGCGGCGGATGCCCTCGAGGTCTCCCTTCATCGAGTAATGGGCCGTCATCCCGCGCGAGGTGAGCATTTTCACGAGAACGAGCGGAGGCGTCCCCCCGAGCCGGGCCTCAGGGTCAGGACGGAAAGCCGCGGTGAAGACCCCGATGACGGGGGGATCGAGCGGATAGACCCGTCCATCGGCAGGATCGGCGGGGCCAGCAGGCAAATCGGTCGGCGTCCAGCCCGCGTGGAGAACCAGCATGGCTGACGCCGCATGGCCGGAATGGAGCGGATCGAGGTATTTGATTTCGTGCAGGCTGCGCCAGCCCACCTCGTAGCGCTGGGTCCCCGGGAAGGGCAGCGGGGCCAGATTCGAGGGCTCCAGCGAGGAGCGAAAGGCTTCAGGAATCCCGGAGAGGCCGCGGGCATCCAGCCACGAACCCACCGGACGCAGCCCATCCGAGCAACCCACCAGGCCAGCGCCGATGCAGCAACCCGTCAAAAGCATCCAGGAGAGCGACTTCCGGGGTTTCGAGAGGTTCATGGCAGGATCACCCCGCGTTCTGCATCGATGAGAACCGAGGCGGAGGCGGCATCCTGGACGTGCCAGACGGGCGAACCGTTGCGCGAGCGCTGACGCAGGTCGACCGCATAGGGTCCCGTGCCGAGGCGAGCAGAGGCCAGGAGCAGCGCCTGAGGACTATCGATCTTCCAGCGGTCCAGGGCGATCGCGGGAGCATGGGGTTCAGGTACGTTCAGGCTGTTCCAGACCACCCGTGCCTCTTTGACGATCACCTTCGCGTGTCCCCCCCCGGTCCGACCCGTGACCTCCCAGCCGCTCGGGCCGACCGAACCGGACAGTTCCAGTCGTGACGCCCGGATGCCGACCAGATTCTCGGGTCTCGATGGCCACCTCGGATCCCATTTGGTCCAGGTCTCGCGAGCCGTTCCAGGCTTACCGGACGGCCAGTCGAACTCGCGCACGGCACAGGCCGTGAGACTCGATGCAAGCGTGACGACGATGAAGCAGGCCAGGGGCCGGAACGGGGATGAATAGCGAAGAAGCACGGACACCTCGGTCAGCGAGCCTGGAGCCTGGCCACAGTCAGCGTACACGAACCAGGCGCACGCGGTATCCGGCACGAGTTCCCAAGTCAGATGAGAGACGAGCGCCCGGAATGCAGGAAGATGACGAAGGAAGCCGGATGGAGACCCCTGGTCCTGGGCAGGAAATCCCTCATGATGGACGTTGTATGGTCCGTCCCCACCTGCCCCCCTCGACGACAGTCCCTGGAGGCTCCGCCGTGAATCGCATCCCGTCCGCGCACCTCGAACGTCTGCTCCGCATCGTGCCCGATCATCCACGGCCCGGGATCCAGTTCATCGACATCATGCCGCTGCTCGCCGACCCGGGCGCCCTGCGTTCGATGCTCGAGGTGCTCGCGACGCCATTCGAAGCTTCGCCCGTCGATCGGGTGGTGGCGATCGAGTCCCGCGGGTTCCTCCTGGGAGCGGGTCTGGCCCCCCGGCTGGGTGCCGGGCTCGTCCCTCTGCGCAAGCCCGGCAAACTCCCGGGGGCGACCGCTCGCAAGACCTATCTCCTGGAATACGGCGAGGACGCGCTCGAAGTGCAGGAAGACGCCTTCAGACCCGGCGACCGCGTTCTGCTGGTCGATGACGTGCTGGCGACGGGCGGAACGGCGCGAGCCGCGCTGCAACTGCTCGCGGAGCGGCAAGTGGAAGTCGTGGGTGTGGCTTTTCTGATCGAGATCGCGGCGCTGGGCGGACGCGCTCTGCTCGGTGAGGTGCCCATCCACGTGGCCCTGTCGAGGTGAGCGCCGTGGGGCGCGATCCGCACTGGCACAGAGCGGCGGCCTCGACGCTCGTCCTCCTGACGCTCCTGGTCGTGACGTGCTGGATGCTGTCCCCCTTCGCGGACGGCATCGTCTGGGCCCTCGTCCTCGGGGGCATCACATGGCCCGCCTACCGGCGACTCCGTGCGCGCCTCGGGGAGCGACATGCGCTCTCGGCCAGCCTCATGACCTCCCTGGTCCTCCTGTCGGTGGCGCTTCCCGTCACCTGGCTCGTCTCGCGGGCCCTCGCCGAGGCGGTTCCAGCCGTGCAATCCCTCACCTCGATACTCCAGGCTCCGCTGCATGTGCCGGTCTGGGCGGATCGCTGGCCCTGGCTACGTCACATGCTGGAGCAGGGCGCGGCAGAGGTGAGCAACGTCGATGCATCCAGCCTCTTCAGGCGGCTCTTGCCCCGGGTCGCGGCGCCGGGAACCGTCGCGCTGAAATCCCTGGGCGGCGGCCTCCTGCAGGTGGTTGTCACGATGTTCACCCTCTTCTTCGTCTACCGGTACGGGGACGCCTACCGGGACCAGTCGGCCTCCGTGCTCCGGTACTGGCTCGGGGAGCGCGCGGATCGTCTGTGGAATCCCATCAAGCATGCGATGCGGGCGGTCTTCGCGGGCGTGATCCTGGCCGCCACGGCTCAGGGCCTGGTGGCGGCGCTGGGTTATGCCATTGCGGGCCTCAAGGCGCCAGCCCTGCTGGGCGGGGTGACGGCGATCGCCGCATTGCCGCCTCTCGGCGCCGTGCTGATCTGGGGCGGGGCGGCGATCGCCCTCTACCTGGCAGGCGCCTCATGGAAGGCGATCTTTCTGGTCGTCTGGGGCATCGGCCTCGTCAGCACCGTGGACAACGTCGTCAGACCACTCGTCATCAGCGGTACGGCTCGCCTGCCATACCTGCAGGTATTCTTCGCGTTTCTCGGCGCCGCCACGATGTTCGGGGGGATCGGCCTGTTCCTGGGGCCCGCCATTCTGGCGGTGTGGCTCGTTCTGTGGGAGGAATGGGCGCAAGGTGGCCGAAACACGGTATGATGTCTGGATGTGACGTGCTTCCGGAAGGAGTGGTAGATGCCCCGGCTGGCCGAATATCTCGAGGCGAGTGGACCCGGACTCCAGGACATCGTCTTCCAGTCCCTCGACCGTGCGCGCCCCACGACGGCCGCCCCCGGCATGTGGCATCAGCTGGCTCAGGACGTCCTTTCATGGCAGCACCTCGATGACCAGCTCGCCGAGTTGTCCGGCCTCGAACGGGACATGTTCGACGTCTGTCTCTTCTCGGCAACGGGTGCCTCCGACCGCGAGCTACTCGACCTGTCCCGGCGACTGGGCGCCGAACGCGGCACGGCCCAGGAAGCTCTCTACACGCTCTCCCGGACAGGTTTGATCGTCTGCACGCGAGGCTGGAGCAACGACATCGTCTGGATCGTCCCCGATGATCTCGCGGATCGCCTGGTCGAGGTCCGTCGGGCTCATGCCGAGACCTGGACCCCGCGAACCGAGGCTCCGGACAATGCGCAGCCGCTGCCGGAAGGAGCCATCCTTCGCGATCTGCTGGCACTGATCGTTCTGTGCGAGCGGGAGCCTCTTCAGGTGGCCCAGCAGACGGGCTTGCTCTACAAGCGAGCCCTCGAGAAGACCGTTCTGCCCCGCTTCGAGGTGCGCGAACGCCTGCCTGCCGACGGAAGTCACCCGCCCCGCCTCGGCTGGATGCTCGATTTCGCCCTGTCCAGCCAGCTCCTGCTCCGGCAGGAGAACCGACTGGGTCCGACGGCCACGCTCCAGGGATGGCTGGCATTGCCGGCACTCGAGCAGGCTCGCATCTGCTTCAACTTCTGGAGCAACCGGACGCTCCGTTCAGCTCAGCGCCAGGAGCACAGGGTCCTGGTTCGCCTGCTGCAGACGCTCGAGGCCTCGGTGTGGTACGACGCGGCCGGGATGCTACCGCGCATCGAGCACTGGTTCGGCAAGCCTGCGCAGTTCCCCGTCGAAGCGTTCCGCGGCCTGGCCATGCTCGGTTTCATCGACTGGCACCATTCGGCAGGGACGACCTTCCGCCTCACGGAACTGGGCCATGCCGTGCTGCGCATCGAGCGCCCCGGAACTTCGGGCGAAGCCTGGCAGGGCCCCGAGGGCATGCGGATCATGGTCCAGCCCAACCTCGAGATCCTGGTCGGACCCGAGGTCAGCTTGACGCTCCGTTACCAGATCGAGCAGGTCGCCGAGTTTGTCCGGTCGGATACCCTGACGACGTTCCGCCTGTCGGAAGAGGCGCTGCACCGTGCGCTGGAACGCGGCTGGACGGTCGAGCGCGTCCTGGAACTGCTTTCGACGCACGCGAGTTCGCCCCTGCCGCAGGCGCTCGAGGTGATGCTCGCAGACTGGGCGGCGCGCCACGGCCGCCTTTCGTTCTGGGACGTCCTGGTTTTGCGGGTCTCGGAAGCCGGACTGGCGACGGAACTGGCCCAGCACCCGACCATCGCGCCTTTCATCAAGGCGAAGCTCACGCCCCAGGATCTCGTCGTGGCCCGCAAGGATCACCCGGCTCTGGTCGAGGCGCTCCAGGCGATGGGACATCTCCTCCGGGGGGGAATCATCCAGGTGGACCAGGAGCCCGGAATTGCTGCGGCAAAGCCGCGCAAGACGGATACGCTCGTCCAGGACTTCGGCCAGGTCCAGCGAATGCCCGTGGCCATCAACCACCAGGTGCCTCGCCCCTCGACGGCTCGACGGACGGGACCGCTCCGTCGCCGCACACGGGGTGGTCGGGATCTACCGAGCGAGGCCGTGGCGACGCTGGTCCAGGAAGCCATCCAGGAAGCGCGTCACCTCGAGATAGAGTACTTCGCGCCGACGGCTGGCCGCACCCGCCGCACCATCGAACCGCGGCAGGTCCACGGTGACGAGTTGCGGGCGTTCTGCCACCTCAAGGCAGACGAGCGCCGATTCGCGCTGGCCAACATCCTGGAAATCTGGATGCTCGAGGGATGAATCCCTGGCTCGTGAGCCTGGCGACCGGTTCCCTGGTGGCCCCGGCCTGGCTGACGGTCGCCGATTCGGAACGTCCGGCCCTGGCGCACAGGCCGGCCAGAAGTGCCTGGCTGGGCCGAGTTTCGCCCCAGCATCCGGCACGGCTCACGCTGGAGCTGACCCCACCCGTGCGTCTGCGCCTGGTGACTCTCACGAGCGTCGCCTTGAAACCCGGGCCTGACCTCACATGCACCGTCACGGACGCGTCCGGATCGGTGCTCCTGCGCTCTTGGCCTGGATTTGCGAACGAGAAGGGCCTCGCTCTCCCCCTGGGAGACCTGGGCGCCATTCGCACCCTGACTCTCGAGGCGACGCGTTCGAGCTCCGGACCTCCGCTGGCCATCGCCCAGGTCGTGGGGTGGACGGCGACGGAACCTTCACGGGACATTCCATGGCCTGCCCCGGGACCCGTCACACCGAAACTGCACGGTCTCGTGCTCGATCCGGGAAGCTCTCCCACCCGGTGCGTGGTCGTGGGCGAGCGTCTGCCGACCGAGGCCGCCGTGATGGTCGACGACCGGCACTGTACGGTGGTCGCGAGCACCCCGACGCAGTTGCTCTGTACCTGGACAGGAAAACCTCCCGTCCGCGCCATCCAGCTGGTGGTCCGGGCCGGGTCGTTGAAACTCTCGCGTCGTGTGCGTGCGGTCGCCCGGGCCGTGGTCTGGCCCCCACCCGTCACGGAGGCCGAGGAACCATGAAGGACGAATCCAGGGGGGATCCGAAAGGCGAGTCGAAGCGCGAGCCGAGTAGTGAGCCAAGAAGCAGCTGGCTGCCTCAGGTACCAGGCATGCTGCCGGGCCCCTTCACGGGGCCGGACACCCTGGCCGAGCTGCGCATCCGCCCCCGCAAACCGGTCGAACGCCCGACGTCCGCAGCGCCGAAGAAGGACCTCGCGCTGACCTGGCTGCTGGTTCTGCCCGACCCGCTGTCCGCGGACGAGGACAGCGTCCAGGTCTGGTTCCGGTGGATGGAGATCTTCCGGGAGCAGGGGGACGCCGAAGGCCTGACGGTGAAGCAGCTGGCATCCCGGATCGGGGCACCGTCTCATGAGCCGGAAGTCGAGGCCATCCTGCGGCTGCTGGCCAATCGCGACGATCTGATCGTCAAGCGCAGCGGGAAGGTGAGGTATCTGGCACGGCCGCTCGAAAGGGCGATCGGCCAGCGTATCCGATCTCACCTGGTGCGCCAGCAGGCGGATTTCGAAAGGTTCGACCTGGCCGTCCTCGAATATCAGGTTGACGGCCGGGCGTTGCAGTGGAGGCGCCTGAAGGAGACCTTCCTGGAGCTGATCAAGCGCCGGCCGGGGTGGCCGGAAGAAGTCCTGGCCCAGGTCGAGCGAGATACGGAACGGTGGCTCCTGGCCGCTGCCGAGGTCGTCCCACCGACGTACGTGTCCATCGATGACGAGCTGACGCGCCTGCGAGCGGCCAACGCCCGGCTGGAGAGCGAAGTGGCCATGCTTCGCAACCAGCAACCAGGTGGCGAGCTGCCGCGACCGAACCCGGACGGTGGAAAAAAAGCCCAGCTGCGTGAACAGGCCGGACGTCTCGAGCAGGAAGTGCGCGATCTGCGCGAACGCGTGGCCAGCCTCGAGGAAGAACTCGAGGACTACCGGCAGCACGATCCCCGGGTGGAGAATCCCGAGACGCTGCTCGACGGCACGGGGCGGGGGGGCTGGCCGACCGGAATGGCCCGCGAAACGCTGGATCACATCCGCGAGTTGATTCTCGACACGCGGGCCGAACGCCGCATCCAGCTTGCGATGGTCCGGAAGGTCGGGGAGATCTTCCGCCATTCCCGCCGCTTCACGCGTCTGACGAGCCAGGGCTTCCAGCAGCAGCGATTCGATTCCCTGTGGCGCGCGCGCGTCGAGGGATACCGGATCGTGTACGGGCTGACGGGTGAACATGTCACGATCCTCGAAGTGAAGAAGCGCTCCGAGGTCTACGAGGACGTTCAGACCCGCCTGTGAGGCCCATGCGTGGTAGCATGCAAGCTGGAAAGGCGGGCCTGTGATGCGTGTCAAGCTGGATTTCGAGAGACGGACCTGCGATCTGCTGGATGTCGATCCGCTGGAGCTGGGGCTCTTGCAGGATGCGCTCGCGCATTACGTGGAATCGCTTTTTCCCGAGATCGCCGTGGCGCTGCAGGAAGGGCGAACGCTCGAGTCGGCGCTGGCCAACCTCGACGAGCAAGATGCAGGCCGCGTGCGAACGCTGGTCGAACGCCTGCACGACCGGCTGGAGCGCCCCCTGATGGTGCTCGAGGAACTCTCGGACCTCGACGAGGAAGAGGAAGGCGATACCCATCGCGTGCGGATCGTCCTCGAACGCGAGGACGAGGCCAAGCTCCTTCACGAGGCAGCGCAGATGCTTCAGGCAAAGGCATCCGACCCGCTGATTGACGAGAACGACCTGCCCCGGACGGATGTCGAGGCGCTGGTGCGCGACTTCGCGACCTGGTTCGACCCGGACGACATCCCCGAATATCCGTACTTCATCGAGATGGCCGTCTCGGATGCGCGCATCATGGCGCACCTGGCCGAGCGGGCACAGCTGGCCGAGCCGCACCCGATGCTCGAACAGTTGCTCAAGGTCATGCAGGCGGCGAGTGACGTCTCCGGATCGGATGACGAGGACGACGACGAAGACGCAGGCTCCGCCAGCGACGAGGCCTGAGGCCCGGCTTGGCGTGAGGCCCCGATAACCGTGAGGCCCGACGAAACGAGCGGACCGCTGGCTTGGCTGGATGAGCCCTTTCTGGTGCCAGAGAGCGGGCAGGCCCAACCGGATCGGCCGCTCGTGATCGTGCAGATGATCGTGAGCATCGATGGCCACATCCGCGTGGGTGGGTCGGGGCAGACGTGGTCGATGGGCTCGGAAACGGACCACCTGCTTTTCCGGGGCCTGCGACAGCGGGTGGACGCCGTCCTGGTGGGGGCACGGACGCTCGCGGATGATGATCTGCCGGGTATGGGTACGAGCGACGAGGTCCGCGCCCTCCGCGAGACTCGCGGATTGCGCGAGGAGCCTCTCTGGGTCGTGATGAGCGGTTCGGGGTCTTGTGACGTGGACCGACGGTTCTTCCGGAACGGCACGGACCCTAGGCTCATCGTGACGGGGCCCGACATCCGGGAAGACCGCCGCAAGAGGCTCGAGACGGCGGGCGAGGTCCGGGTGTTCGATCCCTCTGCGGCAGGTCTCCGGGAGCTCCTGACCTGGCTCGGGCGCGAGCGCGGGCTCAGGCGGATCCAGGCGATCGGAGGGCCCACGCTCAATGGCCAGTTGCTCGAGGCCGACTGCGTGGATGAGCTGTGGCTCACGGTGAGTCCCGTGTGGTGCGGAGGGTCGCCCGTGCTGGCGCTGGCCGCGGGACCGGGGGGCTGGAACCGGCGGATGCGGCCGGTGGCCGTCTGTCCCCACGGGGACGAGGTCTTCGTGCGGTACCGGAGAATCCGGGAGACGGAACTTGTCTGAGGTTGGAACCATCGAGGGGCCTCTCGATGCCGGGACGTTGCGTCGTCTCTCGCAGATCGATCCCTGGCGCAGCACGTGGGCCATTGTCTGGGAGTGGGGCGCCATCTTCGGGGCGATCGCCCTCTGCCCATTCATCCAGCACCCCGTGCTCTACGGGATCGCGATCATGTGGATCGGTGCTCGCCAGCATGCACTCGGTGTCCTGATGCACGAGGCGTCGCACCGGAGACTGTACCGCACGCGATGGTTGAACGATGGCATCGGTGAACTGTTGCTTGCCTGGCCGATCTTCATGTCGATGCGCGGGTATGCCGCCCTGCACACCGCGCATCACCGTCACGTGAACACGTCGGAAGACCCTGACTGGGTGCGCAAGCAGACCGACGAGTGGGTCTTCCCGATGCCGCGTCGCAAGCTGCTGTGGCTGCTGCTGAAGGACCTCCTGGGCCTGAACACGCTCCAGTTGCTCGGACGAGCCAGGGCGATC